>JACCSE010000295.1 GCA_013813145.1 Gemmatimonadales bacterium | reverse complement strand
GATCCACGGTTCATCAGCGAACTCCTGCTCAGCCAGCTCGACGCCGGCGGCGGCGCGTTTCCGTTCCCGCTGCCGCCCGGCTTCTCCGGCTTCAACACCCCCGCCACCTTCGTGCAGTTCAATCGCGCACTCCGCGCGCGGGTGGCGGCGTACCGGCAGGACTGGCAAGGAGTGTTGAGCGCGCTGGCGGAGTCGTTCATCGACCCGGTGGGCGACTTGCAGCGGGGCGTGTACATGGACTTCGGCACCGGGCCCGGCGACTTCGCGAACCCGCTCTCCCAGGATCCTCAGAACGGCGAGAACTTCGCCCATCAATCACTCGACACGCTGGCCCAGGTCCAAGCCGACGGCGTCACCCAGGACCGCCGGTTCATCGGTAAGACGGTCGGCCGGCCCTCGTCGAGCTCGAACGGGTTCGCGTCCGATCTGGGTTGGATTCGCTACCCCAGCCCAAGCTCACCGATCCCGCTCATCAAGAACGAGGAGCTGATCCTGCTGCGGGCCGAGGCCAACATCGGGCTCGGTGACCTGGCGACGGCGCTCGCCGACCTGAACCTCATCCGGCAGACCTCCGGCGGACTCCCGGCGCTCGGCGGGCTGGCCGACCCGACGGCTGCAATCGATGAGTTGCTTTACAACCGGCTCTTCTCGCTCCTGTACGAGGGCGGGCATCGCTGGATCGACTTGCGGCGGTACGGCCGTCTGGCGCTCACGCCGGCCGGCGATCTGCCGATCTCCCGAGAGGGGGGCGCGGCCGAGTCGGTATTCCAGACCTTCCCGATTCCGCAAGACGAGCTTCTGGCGCGGTAGGCATCTCTCCAGCCGCCGCATCCCTCGTTTCCGGGGGTGCGGCGGCCATCTTCCCCGTAGCGGCCCTGGCGCCTGGCGGGCCGGATTCGCATAATTGACGACTCTTTCAACGTTCCCGTCAGGAGGGCTTTACGATGATCCGCCGCTTCCTCCCATTGCTCGCCGCAGTCCTGCCGCTGATCGCCTGCGGTGGAGAAGCTTCACAGTACGCCGGCTCGTGGAAGCGCGATCTGTACGGCGAGGGCGAGGTCAAGATGAACCTGGCTTCGAACGGCGAGATGGAGCTGATGCTCCCGGACAACCGGTGGCCCGAAGAAGTAGACATGAAAGGACGCGCGGCGTTCCGTGGAGATACCATCCTCTTCAGCGCCGACACCACGGTGATTCCCTGTCAGACGGCGGACGCGCGCTACGTCGTCAGCCGTACCGAGGACGAGCTTCACGTCGCCGGATTGGGGATGGATAGCTGTGGCGGGCGGCGGGCGGCGCTGGTGGGGACGTGGGAGAAGAGCTGATCTAGAAGTCCAGACTCGTGTCCGGCCACTGCTGCGTGACGCAATGGAAGGCGCCGAGGCCCCAGACCAGATCGGTGCAGTCGATCCCCACGACCTCGCGGTCGGGGAAGAGTCCTTGAAGGATCGCTTGGGCCTCGGGGTCCCGTTCCGGGTCGTACGTGGGAAGCAGGACGAGGCCGTTGGCTATATAGAAGTTCGCGTAGCTGGCGGGTAGCCGGTGGCCGTCGTGGTAGAGCGGCCTCGGCATCGGCAGGGGCACCACCTTCAGCGGTTGGCCGTCCTGATCCGTCATCCCGTGGAGCCTTTCCAGGTTTTCCTGGAGCGGCTCGTGGTTTTCGTCGGCCGGATCGTCCTCCACCACGGTGACGACGGTGGTCGGATTGACGAAGCGGGTGAGGTCGTCGACGTGGCCGTCGGTGTCGTCGCCGGCGATCCCGTCGCCCAACCACAGGATCTTCCGGATGCCGAGGTAGTTCCGGAGGTACTCCTCGATCGTGGCGCGGTCGAGGTCTGGATTCCGGTTGGGATTCAGCAGGCAGGCTTCGGTCGTCAGCAGGGCGCCTTGGCCGTTCACATCGATCGAACCGCCTTCCATGACGATCCCGGGGCAGAACACCGGAACGCCAAGCTCTCGGCCGATGCGCGAGGGGATGACGTTGTCGAGGTCGTAGGGCGGGTATTTGTCTCCCCAGGAGTTGTACTCCCAGTCCAGGATCGCTTCATGGCGCCGCCCGTCGCGCGACCGCTGGATGAAGATCGGCCCGTGATCGCGGCACCAGGCATCATTGGTGGGATAGTAGTGGAAGAAGACGTTGCCCGAGCCGGCACCCTCGTCGGCCAGAAGGCGCCTCACCTCGGTCTCCATGTCCGGGCCGGCGACGTTGATGTGCACCTCCTCCCGATCCGCGAGATGCCGAACCATCAGGGCGAAGATTCCCGGCACCGGTCCGAACTTCCCCGGCCACGACGCCGCCTTGTGCGGCCAGCTCAGCCAGGTGCCACGGTGGGGTTCCCACTCGGCCGGCATGCGGTAGCCGAGCGCGGCGGGGGTCGGATCTTTCATGCTATAGTCGGAGGCGGTACGGCGGCCCTAACGCCATCGCCTCAGTCCAGATATCGCCTCGTCAGGTCGTGATACGCGTCGATGCGCCGGTCGCGGAGGAAGGGCCAGTGAGTCCGGCTCACGTCAACCTTCCGGAGATCGCAGGTGGCAGTGAGGATTTCCTCGCCGGTGCCTCCGCTGACCAGGAGCCGCCCGCCAGGATCGGAGACGAAGCTGCCACCCCAGAATTCGATGCCGCCCGCGGGATCACCTTCATGGCCGACCCGGTTCACGGCGCAGACGTAGACCCCGTTGGCGATGGCGTGGCTTCGCTGGATGGTTTCCCATGCTGACTGCTGCTGGGGGCCGTGTTCCTCCTTCTCGGCCGGGAGCCAGCCGATCGCCGTGGGGTAGAACAGGATCTGGGCTCCGCTCATCGCGGTGAGCCGGGCCGCCTCGGGGTACCACTGGTCCCAGCATACGAGCACGCCGATCCGCCCGAACCGGGTGTCCCAACTGCGAAAGCCGAGATCGCCTGGAGTGAAGTAGAATTTCTCGAAGTACTGGGGATCGTCGGGGATGTGCATCTTCCGGTACTTGCCGAGGTAGCGCCCGTCGGCATCGATGATCGCGGCGGTGTTATGGTAGAGCCCCTCGGCTCGTTTCTCGAACAGCGACGCCACGATCACCACCCCTAGCTCGGCCGCGAGCGCGGAGAGCAGCTCAGTGGAGGGGCCGGGGATCGCCTCCGCCAGCTGGAAATTCCGGTGGTCCTCGACCTGACAGAAGTACTGGCTGCGGAAGAGCTCCTGAAGGCAGACGATCTGGGCACCGCGCGCCGCAGCCTCGCGCACGCCCCCGAGCGCCTTCTGCATGTTCTCCTGTAGATCGAGGGTGCAGCGCATCTGCACCAAGCCGAGTGTTACACTGTGCCGAGGTTCGTTGGTCATACGATCAAGATATATCGGCGGCTTGGTGGCGGCAGCGGTGCCGGAAAAGCGTGATCTAGCTCACTCGGTGATGGTCATCACCGGGTGGGCAGGCCGGCCTCGTCATTGTTATTCATCACCGTGTATCGGGCTCATCGCGGATCTCACGAGGAAAGGACCGAGAACCATGTACGAGGTTTCCAAGGAACGGAACAGGACGGGGGTGGCACGTCGGCGGGGACGCCGCTGGATGGGGACAGGGACGATGTTGGTTCTGATCGCCACCGGGTGCGGCGGAGAGCGGCCCGCCGTGTCCGGCGTGGTGGATTCGGCGGCGAGCGGGGCTGCCACCGACACAGCCGCTCCGGTGTCTCGCAGCGTTACCGCGAGCGCGGCGGTGCCCGATACCGCCTCACAGGCCTCGCGCTCCGCTGCAGGCCCGAGTTCCCGGTCGACGGCTCCAGTCTCCCAGGATACGTCTCAGCGACCGACCCAGACCGCCGCGGCCAGGCCGTCCTCAAAGCCCGCCGCGAAGCCGGCGGCCCCGGCCCCCCCCTCGGCCGCGGCGGATACGCAACCAACGACGACCTCTCAAGAGGCCAGCTCCACCTCGCCGAGCCCGGCCTCGCCGCCCGCCGACACCCAGCCGACCGCTACCGCGCAACCGCCGGCCGAGGCGGGCGGGGGAGCGAGCGCCGAAACGGCGCCTCTGCGAGACGACTATCACCAGGCGCCAAAGGATACGGTCTCACAGGTCGTCTACGACGGATGGAAGCAGTACAACCTGAACTGCGCCCGCTGCCACGGCGAGGACGCACTGGGCACCACCATCGCGCCGCATCTCATCGTGTCGATGAAGCCGAACGGGCCGATCAACACCCAGGAGTCGTTCGTACAGGTGGTGTGCGCCGGACGGCCGGCAAGGGGGATGCCGTCTTGGTGTTCGCTCGGTCTCGAGATGGACAAGATCAACGCGATATACTCTTACGTGAAAGGCCGCAGCGCCGGAGAAATCGGACCCGGACGTCCCGCGGTCGGGCAGGGAGGATAAATCATGTGCCGTTCCGCACTGCTTTTCGCCGCCTTCATCCTCCTGATGCCAAATGCGGCACGGGGGCAGGGTGGATCCGCGAACGAGAAAGCGTCGGTATACGAAGGGTGGCGGCAGTACAGCGTGCACTGCGCGCGCTGTCATGGCCAGGACGTGCTGGGGAACCCGGTGGCCGCCAATCTGCTGGTGAGCGTGGCGCCGGGTGGTCCGACGGCCGAGCAGGAGGCATTCCTCACGGTGGTGCTCCAGGGGCGGCCCGAGCGCGGGATGCCGGCTTTCGAGGAGGCGATGACGTCGGAGCAGATGGAAGCGGTGTACGTGTACGTCAAGGGACGGGCTGAGAAGCGGGTCCCGCCGGGGAGGCCGAAGGACCCGGGCTGAGTTCGGCGGGTCGGGCATCGCTACTACGGTCGCGGCCGGGTATCGCTGCGTTGGCGGAGGCGCTGGGGATGGTGCCCCCTCCGGTCGCCGCCGCGCGCTTCGAGGGTG
>JACCSE010000267.1 GCA_013813145.1 Gemmatimonadales bacterium | reverse complement strand
CACCCTGAGCGAAGCGAAGGGGACATATCCTAGGGCATGCCCCCTTCGCTTCGCTCAGGGTGACAGGCGCGCTTCACGCCCCTCACTTCACCTCCAGCTCCTCCTCCAGCTCGAACTGCAGCGTGGTGTCATCGCCGATCTCGCGGCCGCCGCCGCTCAAAAGGCCCCAGGCGAGCCCGCCGCCGGCCCCGATTACCGCCCCCTCGAGAATGCCCGCACCGGTCACCGCGCCCACGATGGCACCCGCCGCCGCGCCTACCGCCGTTTTCTTGCCGGTGTCGCGATCCCGCTGGTCGGTATCGGCTCGCGCGTCCCCAACCGCCACGTCGCGCATCTTGCCATTGACCCGCAATTCGGAGAGACGGACGGCCGCGGCATTGGACTTTTCGCTGCTCTCGACCAGCCTCACTTTTGCCGGCGCGCCGGCGGGGATGGCTACCTTGCCCCTGACCACGACGTCGCGGTTGACGTGGGCATCGAAGGAGTCGCCGATCCGATCCCGGTCGATCGGGATGTCTTCGTCCAGGGTGACGGCGATGTTGGTTCCGCTGGGTATCCGCACCCGGGACTCGGCGTCCCGCTCACGGAGGACGTTGTCGGCTACGGAGTAGCGTTCGCGGGCCCGCTCCTGCGCCGCTGCCGGGACCCCGGCCAGCGCCGCCGATCCGACCGCCGCCGCCAACGCCATGCTCTTCATTCGGTTCATCGGATCCTCCTCGGGTAGCCCCAGACACAGTAGCTCGGGGCACGTCCTTGCGTCCGGCGGCCAGATCCCAAGCCAGCTGTGCGGAGGCTCACTCAGGTCGCCGAACTGCAAGCAGACGTTGCAACTAGCGGGCCGAGGGCGGCTGATTGTGACCTCCGTCACTCCCGGGCTATCTTCATCCCCCATGCCCCACCCCAGAGAGCTCCTCGAGCAGCTCCACCACCGCCAGACGCTGGCCGAGCAGGGTGGAGGAGCGGCCCGGATCGCCCAGCAGCACAAGAAGGGCAAGCTGACCGCGCGCGAGCGGCTCGACCTGCTGCTCGACGAGGGCAGCTTCGTCGAGCTGGACCGGTTCGTTACCCACCGGGCCACCGACTTCGGCCTCGACCAGCAGGTGTACCCCGGCGACGGCGTCGTGACCGGCTACGGGCGGATCGACGGCAGGCTGGTGTATGCATTCTCCCAGGACTTCACCGTCTTCGGCGGATCGCTCTCGGAGGCGCACGCGGAGAAGATCTGCAAGGTGATGGACCATGCGGTGCGGAACGGCGCACCGGTGATCGGGCTCAACGACTCCGGCGGGGCCCGGATCCAGGAGGGTGTCGTCTCGCTGGGCGGATACGCCGACATCTTCCTGCGAAACACGCTGGCGTCGGGCGTCGTGCCCCAGATCTCCGCCATCCTGGGCCCCTGCGCCGGCGGCGCGGTGTACAGCCCGGCGATCACCGACTTCATCTTCATGGTGCGCGGCGTGAGCTACATGTTCGTCACCGGGCCCAACGTGGTGAAAACGGTGACGCACGAGGAAGTAAGCTTTGACGAGCTGGGCGGCGCGGACGTGCACGGCGGGACCTCTGGCGTCGCCCACTTCGTGCACGACTCCGAGCCCGAGTGTCTCCTGGCCATCCGCGAGCTGCTGGGCTTCCTCCCGCTCAACAATCTCGACGATCCGCCCGAGCGCCTCAGCGAAGATCCGGCCGACCGTCGCGACGAGGCACTGCTCGACCTCATCCCCGACAGCGCGAACAAGCCGTACGACATGCACGGCGTGATCGGCCGGGTCGTGGACGACGGTGGGTTCCTCGAAGTGCAGCGGGGCTACGCCGACAACATCATCACCGGCTTCGCGCGGCTGGGCGGCCGCCCAGTGGGCATAGTGGCCAATCAGCCGGCGATCCTCGCCGGTGTGCTCGACATCGCCGCCTCGCTCAAGGCGGCGCGGTTCATCCGGTTCTGTGACTGCTTCAACCTTCCCGTCGTCACCTTTGTGGACGTGCCCGGCTTTCTCCCCGGCCTGGCCCAGGAGCACGGCGGGATCATCAAACATGGGGCGAAGTTGCTCTTCGCCTACTGCGAGGCCACGGTGCCCAAGCTGACCGTGATCACCCGGAAGGCGTATGGAGGGGCCTACGACGTGATGAGCTCCAAGCATATCCGGGGCGACCTCAACCTGGCCTGGCCTTCGGCGGAGATCGCGGTCATGGGACCCAAGGGCGCGGTGGAGATCCTGTTCAAGGACGACATCGCCAGCGCCGGCGACGCCGGCGAGGCCACCGCGGGGCTGATCGAGGAGTACACCCGGAAGTTCGCGCACCCGTACGCCGCCGCGGCGCGGGGCTATATCGACGACGTCATCGATCCGCGCGACACCCGTCCCAGGCTGATCGACGCCCTCCGGACCCTCCGGAGCAAGCGCGACCGAAACCCGGCAAAGAAGCATGGCAACCTCCCGCTCTGAAGCCCGGCACCGGCCTGGCCCGCCCCTAGCCAAGCCGGGCGGGGAATACCATCTTAGAGCGTTCATGCAGACACGCTCCCGCCACTGGTGGTGCGGCCTCCGCCGTGCCGGTGCCGCGGCCCTGGTGGCCTCGGCCCTCGCCCCTGGACCCCTCCACTCCCAGGCCGCCATCGATCCCAACGTGGCCCCCCGCGCCGCGGCGCTCGAGCGCGAGGGCGAGCGGCAGATGGCGATCGACCTCCTCGGCCGCTACCTCGCGACCGCCCCCGACGACGGGCGGGCCTGGTTCCAGCTCGGCCGGTTCTATCTGTACGACGCCCGCCAATGGCATCTGCACGGACATCGGGGCGACCCCGATGGGCTGCTCTACCTCGACTTCGCGGTCACCGCGCTGGAGCAGTCTATCCGGCTCTCGGTAGACTCGGGATTGATCTTCCGAGGGCTGGCGGAGCTGGAGCGCTCCCTGGTCTTCGTGGAAGACTCCGGCTGGGACCCGGCCCGCTACGCCAGGGTACGGCCGGGCATGCCGCCGCTCCCCGATTACCTGGTCGAGCTGGGGACCAATCTTCTCTCCTCCTGTCCCGTGGGCGGGGTCCTCCTCACCGGCAGCGACCTCGAAACGCTCTCGGTCTGGTACGGCAGTCTCGAACGCCCCGCCCTCGACGTCATCCCGCTCCGCCCTGACCTCTACGCCACCGACTCTCTTTACCGGCTCCGCATGGCCGAGGCGATGGGCGTCGATCCCGGCCTGCCGGTGCAGCGGGCGCTCGCGGCGGTGGCACCGCAGCGGGCGCTCTGCCTGAGCCCCGGCACCGACAGCGCGGCCGCGCCGGCCGTGGCCTGGGCGCCGTTCCGGCTGGTACGGCTCAACCGGCCTCCGGTGCCGGGCACCGAGTCGCTCTCGCTGAAAGAGCTGCTCAAGGCCTCCCGTCAGAGCACCTCGCCTTGGGTGCTCGAGGTCCGCGGCGTGTACGACGATGCCGCCCGCCACAATGCCCTCCTCTGCAGCTCGCTCCTCCTCCTCTACGGAGACACGCCGCCGCCGGCATGCCGTCCCTGACGACGGCACGATGAAGCGGGTCCTGATTGCTAATCGCGGCGAGATCGCGCTCCGGATCATCCGCGCCTGCCATGAAGAGGGGCTCGAGGCGGTGGCCGTGTTCTCGGCGGCGGACCGCTCGAGCCCCCACGTGCGCGCGGCCGATCGCGCCGTTGCCATCGGCCCCGCCGCGCCGGCCGAGAGTTATCTCCGCATCGATCGCCTGGTGCAGGCCGCGCTCGACACTGGGGCGGAGGCCATTCACCCAGGCTATGGGTTCCTCGCCGAGCGCGCGGCGTTCGCCGAAGCGGTAGCGGATGCCGGCCTCATCTTCGTGGGGCCACCGGCGGGCGCCATCCGCGCAATGGGGGACAAGACCGAGGCGCGCCGGCGGATGCACGAGGCGGGCGTGCCGATCGTCCCCGGCGCGACCGCGCCGGTACTGGATCTCGGCCCCGCGCTCGGCCTGGCGCGCGAGATCGGCTATCCGGTACTGGTCAAGGCCGCGGCCGGGGGCGGCGGAAAAGGGATGCGGGTGGTGCGCGCGCCGGAGGAGCTGGAGCCGGCCCTCGCCGCGGCGGCGGCGGAGGCGCGCAAGGCGTTCGGCGACGAGAGCGTCTACATCGAAAAGCTGATCCAGCGCCCCAGGCACGTCGAGATCCAGGTTCTCGCCGACCGCGAGCGCACCATCCATCTGGGCGAGCGGGAGTGCTCGATCCAGCGCCGGCATCAGAAGCTGGTGGAGGAGGCCCCGTCGCCGGCGGTCACGAGCGAGCTCCGGGAATGGATGGGCACCGCCGCCGTCGCCGCCGCCGAGGCGGTGGGGTATCTGGGCGCCGGGACCTGCGAGTTCCTCCTCACCAACGACCGCTCGTTCTATTTCCTGGAGATGAACACCCGGATCCAGGTCGAGCACCCGGTGACCGAGCTGGT
>JACCSE010000444.1 GCA_013813145.1 Gemmatimonadales bacterium | reverse complement strand
TCCATCCGGGCGATCTCGGTGGATTGGTCGACGTGGACGTCGTTGGCGAACTTGAACACGGTCTCGTCCTGGGCGGCGCCGCGAGTCCCGAATAAGCGCTCCACCATGGAGACGGCACCGCGGTGGTGCTGAATCATGAGGGTGAGGAAGAGCCGGTCGAACTCGGATCCCCTCGCCTCGGCGAGCTGCTCCATCCGGGCTTCGGTCACCATCCCGGGCATGAGGTGCTCGTGCCCGGGCCCTTGCATCGTCATGTTCGCGTTCATGGAGTCCACCTCCGGCACCGGCCGGCCCCGATCGCGGAGCCATTGCTGCATGCTGGCGATCTCGTCCTGCTGGCCGTTGACGATCCGCTCGGCCAATCTGCCCACCGAGCCGCTCGCGCCGTGCGTGGCCGCCAAGTTGGCCATTGCTACGGCCTGGGCATGATGGCCGATCATGGCGGACATGAAGCGGACATCCGCCTCGGTGTAGGGATAGCGGGCGCTGTCGGCCCGGGCAGCGGCGGAAGGCCCGCTTCGAGCCTGCTCGGCGCCTTGGCGGGCAGTGCAGCCCGCCACCAGGGACAGAGCGACCAGCGTCCCCGCGGCCCAGGGATAATGTCGTGGTGCCATCCGAACTCCTCGTTCACTTCAGCGTGAACGATAGATAGCACTATGGCCGGGGGGGTTGGAAGCGATACCGCCCGGTCGGGCGAGACCTACTGAGGTGACAGTCGCCTGAATGGGTGCTCGAAGCTCAGATAAAGGAAGAGACCATCTTCTCCCGAGCTGGATCCAAGGCCGACGGTGTAGGCGAGGCCGGGGACGATCTGGAGGCCGCTGGAGAAGTCGTGGGCCCAGCGGACACCGGGGTTAAGGAAGGAGCTCTCTTCGCCGCCGGTGGTGGACCAGACCGCCTCGACCAGGAGGTTGAAGGCCGGACGCAGGAGCCAGACGGCGCTGGCGCCGAGGGTGTAGGCAGGCGCCGAGCCGGAGGCCACCGTGAAGCCGGCGTTCCAGTGCGTCGCCACGGCGGAGCCGAAGGTGTAGCTCACCGGCAGGTTAGTCTGCAGCCCAAGGGCCCCGCTGCCACGGCCGTCATCCTCGCTGCCGGTGGGGAGGAGAGCAGTGAGGCGGGGTGCCACGGCCAGCGGCCCGCCGGCCTCGCCCGCGAGCTGGTAGCGGTAGTTGAGCCCGATGTCGCCGAGCGCGGTGCCGAGGCCGTCGGCATGGCCGAGGGGGACGGTATAGCTGAGCTGGTGACGGATCCCCCCCAGCGGCCATTCCTGAGTGAAGGAAAAGTCCCAGGCGTCCCCGCCCTCGGGCCGGGCGAAGGTGGTGATGTGCTGCACCACGCCAGCCTCCTGATTGTACGCCTCTTCGAGGAGGAAGCTGTTGTCGGCGATGGGGGCCGGAGCGGGGGACTGGGCGAGAGCGAAAGCAGAGTAAACGGTAAACAGCGCAAGGTGAATGGCAACCAGGGGCGCCAGTGATGTCACCCTGAGCGAAGCGAAGGGGTGGAGCGCCGACCGAGCTTCGGCCCCTTCGCTTCGCTCAGGGTGACAGACCGCGACGCTCACGCCGGCACCAACACCCCGGTCGCATACATGATCGCCATCCCCGCCAGCAGCCCCGCGGCGTTGAGCGGCGCGGTGAGCGGCTCGGACGACCGGCGCGCGAACAGGCGCCAGATCTCGTACACCACCTGCACGATCGCGCCCGCGCCGACGGCGAAAAAGAGAGTGGTCCAGACCGGCGAGTAGGTGAACGCACCGAGCCAGGCCCCGAGCACGGTAGGAAGCCCCGCCACGGCGCCGAGCAGCATGAGAGTCCGCAGGCTCGGCCGCTCGTCGGCCAGTGGCGCCACGATGCCGAGGCCCTCGGTCGTGTTGTGCAGCAGGAAGCCGATCACGAGGAACGTACCGAGCGCGATCTCTCCGGTGGCATACGAGGTACCGATGGCGAGACCCTCGCCCAGGTTGTGCAGCCCAATGCCCAGGGCGATGAGGCCCGCGACGTAGAGCGGCGAGCGGGATTCGCGCCGGCGAGCGCGCCAGTGCCCCAGCGCCGCGATGGCGATCGGCGTCCCCACCACGCCGAGCAGGACCAGCGCGGTCCCCTGATAGGCACCGGGCACCAGGGCCGCGGTCTCGAACGCTTCGGCCAGCGCGTCCACGCCGAGGAACACCAGCAGCCCGATCGTGAGGCTCAGGAAGAAGTCGATCCAGCGCCGCTCCACCGCCCGGACGAAAGGGAGCCAGAGCAGTCCGATGAACACCGGGATCACGCCCGCGTAGATCCCCAGCAGAGCAAAGGTGCTCAGGTAGCGGGCGTCCACCGGCGGCGAGAGCGTCGCGACCGGGATCTCGCCGGTGAAGGTGAGGCCGGTGCTGGTGACCAGTGCCACCGTGTGCGGCTCGCCCTCGACCCAGGGGTACGGGATCGTGAGGGTACGGGCGTCGAGCCGCTCCAGCATGCGGCTGCCGTCGAGGCTGTGCACCCAGTTGGCGTCGTCCACCATCACCTGGGCGATGGTGACCGCCTCCGGCCCGCCGTTTACCACCCGAACCTCCATCACCCCCGCCTGGGGCAGCCGGATTCGTTCGACGGTAAGCGCCTCCACCGGAGGAAACGCCTGGCGGAACACCC
>JACCSE010000245.1 GCA_013813145.1 Gemmatimonadales bacterium | reverse complement strand
GTTCGCCACCGGGCGCCCGTGGATCACGTCTCGCACGGCTAGCTCGGTGATCTTGCCGCTGATGGTACGCGGGATGTCGGGGACCTGGAGGATTTTGCGGGGGACGTGGTGGGGGGTCGTGTGGTCGCGGATGCGGCGGCGGATGCGATCGGTGAGGGAGTGATCGAGCGAAAGGCCCTCGCGCAGCCGGACGAACAGGACGACGCGCACGTCGCCCTGCCACTCCTGGCCCACCACCAGACTCTCGACCACCTCGGGTAGCTGCTCGACCTGGCGGTAGATCTCGGCGGTGCCGATGCGTACACCGCCGGGATTGAGAGTGGCATCGCTCCGGCCCAGGATGACGAGTCCGTCGTGCTCGGTGAGGCGCGCCCAGTCGCCGTGGCGCCAGACGTTCGGGTAGTGCGAGAAGTAGGCCGACCGGTACTTGGCGCCGTCGGGATCGTTCCAGAAGCTCACCGGCATACTGGGAAACGCGCGGGTGCAGACCAGCTCCCCGTCGCGCTCCCGGAGCGGCCGGCCGTCCGGATCGAAGACGTTTACCGCCATCCCGAGCCCACGGGTCTGCAACTCGCCCCGCCAGACCGGCGCGATCGGGTTGCCGAGGGCGAAACAGGAGACGATGTCGGTGCCGCCGCTGATGCTGGCGAGGTGGAGGTCGGACTTGATATGCCGGTAGGCGTAGTCGTAACTCGGCGCCGCGAGCGGGCTGCCGGTGGAGAGGATGGTGCGGAGCGAGGCAAGATCGTGGGTGCGCGCCGGCTCCAGCCGCTCCTTCTCGGCGAGCGCCAGATACTTGGCGCTGGTGCCGAACACCGTTACCCGCTCGCGTTCGGCCAGGTCCCAGAGGATCCGCGGCGGCGAGAGCGGCGCGCCGTCGAACAGGACGACCGTGGCCCCGGCCGCGAGCGAAGTAACCAGCCAGTTCCACATCATCCAGCCGCAAGTCGTGAAGTAGAATATCCGGTCGTCGCGGGTGAGGTCGGTGTGCAGCACCAGCTCCTTCAGGTGCTGAAGCAAGGTCCCGCCGGCGCCGTGCACCATGCACTTGGGCAGGCCAGTGGTGCCCGAGGAGTACATGATGTAAAGCGGGTGGTCGAAGGGAAAGCGGGTCAGAGGGGCAGCGAGGCCGGGGGACAGACTGCCGCGCCAATCTTCGTAGAGCACGGCGTCACGGATCGGCCCGATCTCAGGATTATCGCGGAGGTACGGCACCACGACCACGCGCTCGATCTCGGCGATCCGCTCTCGCACCTCCCTGACTCGGTCAAGGGAGTCGATCTCCTTCCCGGCGTAACGATAGCCGTCGGCGGCGAAGAGGATGCGCGGGCGAATCTGGCCGAAGCGGTCGAGCACGCCTTGCGCCCCGAAGTCGGGGGAGCAGGAAGACCACAGGGCGCCGATGCTGGCCGTGGCCAGCATTGCGATGACGGCCTCGGGAAGGTTGGGGAGAAAGCCGGCGACGCGGTCGCCCTCTGCCACCCCGTGCG
Source organism: Gemmatimonadales bacterium (assembly GCA_013813145.1). GTDB lineage: Bacteria > Gemmatimonadota > Gemmatimonadetes > Gemmatimonadales > GWC2-71-9 > CAVVWJ01. The sequence continues at coordinate 11,418 of JACCSE010000245.1, read as the reverse complement.
CCCGAAGCGCGCCGGCGGCGGCCGCGACCTCCCGGCCCAGCTCAGCGTAGCTGAGCGAGCGCTGGCGGCCGCGCTCGTTCCAGAAGACCAGTGCCTCCCGGTCGTCGGCGTAGCGCAGCAGATTCTCGGCGAAGTTGAGCCGCGCGCCGGTGAACCATCGGGGGCCGAGCTCCGGATCGGGCGGCGCCATGCGGTCGAGCCCGACGACCACGTCGTGCCAGGGGCGCTTGCCCGGCCGTTCCTCGGCCACCACGCCACAGAACTCCCACACCTCCGGCCAGAAGGCCTCGGGCCGCTCGACCGACCAGCGGTAGAGTGAAGGGAAATCGAAAACCGCCTCGGCTCCAGCGGGCCGCCGTTGGCGAACCCGTTCGATGAAGGCGGTTAGATTGGCGCGCCGAATCCGCTCGGCGCTGGGGGACCAGAGCGGCTGGGTCACCGATTGGGGGGCAGGGGGGCCTGCCCCGCTCACGACGTCGGCGGATTGAACTGAGCGTGCTGCGCGTCGAGCCAGGACTTGTGGTAGTTGGGATCCTCGATCGGGAGCGCGGCCTTGGCCACCTTGAGCGGCCGGAAGCTGTCCATCATCACCGCCAGCTCCTCGGTGTACTTGGCGCCGATGCTCGCCTCGGCGCGCCCCGGGTGCGGGCCGTGCGGGATACCGTCGGGGTGATGGGTGATGCTGCCGAACTCGATCCCCTTCCGGCTCATGAACTCGCTGGAGGCGTAGTAGAGCACCTCGTCGGAGTCCACGTTGCTGTGGTTGTAGGGCGCCGGGACCGCCTCGGGATGGAAGTCGTAGGGCCGGGGACAGAAGCTGCAGACCACGAACCCGTCGCCCTGAAACGTCTGATGCACCGGCGGGGGCTGGTGCACCCGGCCCACGATCGGCTCGAAGTCGCCGATGTTGAACGCCCAGGGATAGAAGTAGCCGTCCCAGCCGACCACGTCGAACGGATGATGGTCGAGGATGATCTCGTTGAGTCCGTCGTACTGCTTCACCAGGATGGGGAAGTCGCCCTTCTCGTCGTGAGCGCGGAGCTGGAGCGGGCGGCGGATGTCGCGCTCGCTGTAAGGCGCGCCTTCGATGAGCTGGCCGAACTCGTTCCGGTAGCGCTTGGGCCAGCGCACGTGGCCCCGGCTCTCCATGACGAGCAGCTTGCTCGGCTCGCCGCCGAGGTCGAGACGCCAGCGGTGCATGATGCCCCGGTGGATGACCAGATAGTCGCCTTCCCGGTAGGGCAGGTCGCCGAAGACGCTCTCCAGCGTCCCGGTCCCCTTGCTGACGTAGACCAGCTCGTCGGCCTGGGCGTTCCGGTAGAAGTGGGCGTCGTTCTCGTCCGGCTCCACGTAGAGCATCGCGACATCCTGATTGAACAGCAGCGGAATCCGATCGAGCGTCGGGCTCCCGCCCTTCTTGACCTGGGAGGTGCGGAAGTGCCGGTGCTTGAGCGTCTGGTCCGGATCGGCCTCGTACTTGAGCTCCCGGAGCCGCCGCGCCGACTTCACCGTGGTGGGTGGATGCACGTGATAGAGCAGGGCCGAGGTGCCGGTGAACCCCTCGTGCCCCATCAACTCCTCCGCGTAAAGTCCCCCATCGGGCTTCCTGAATGCGATATGCCGTTTTCTCGGAACCTGACCTAAGGTGTGATAGATGGGCATGGTGTTGGTTTCCTCGGGCTATCGGCTATCAGCTATCAGTCCGCGGGAGCGGAGGGTCGGTGCTGCAGGACCGATAGCCGATAGCTGTTAGCCGATAGCCGATAGCCGATCAAAGATTTCCTCTCGCCGCCTGCTCCCGCTCGATCGCTTCGAACAGGGCCCTGAAGTTGCCCTTGCCGAAACTGCGGGCGCCCTTGCGCTGGATGATTTCGTAGAAGACGGTGGGGCGGTCTTCCACCGGCTTGGTGAAGATCTGGAGCAGGTAGCCGTCGGGATCCCGGTCCACCAGGATGCCCAGCTCCTGGAGCGTCGCCACCGGCTCGTCGATCCGGCCCACCCGTCCCTGCAGCTCGTCGTAGTAGGTCGTGGGCACCTTGAGGAACTCGATGCCACGGTCGCGGAGCCCGGTGACGGTTTCGATGATGTCGTCGGTCGCGAGCGCCAGGTGCTGCGCCCCAGCTCCGCGGTAGAACTCCAGGTACTCGTCGATCTGCGACTTCTTCTTGCCCTTGGCCGGCTCGTTGATGGGGAACTTGATCCGCTCGTTGCCGCTGGAGACCACCTTCGACATGAGCGACGAGTACTCGGTGGAGATGTCCTTGTCGTCGAAGCTGATCAGATTCTTGAACCCCATGACCCGCTCGTAGAATCCCACCCACTGGTCCATCCGCCCCAGCTCCACGTTGCCGACGATATGGTCCACATACTGCAGCCCGACCGGCGCCGGCTGATATCTCGACTCGGTGGGGCGGAAGCCGGGCAGGAAGAGCCCTCGATAGTTGGAGCGCTCTACCAGGGTATGGATGGTGTCGCCGTAGGTTCGGATGGCCGCCAGCACGACCTCGCCGTCATCGTCTTCCAGCACGGTGGGCTCCATCTCCGCCTGCGCCCCGCGCTCGACTGCGTTGCGGAACGCGTCCCGGGTATCGTCCACCCAGAGCGCGATGTCCCGCACGCCGTCTCCGTGCTGAAGCACGTGCTCCGCGGCCGGATGATCCGGCCGGATCGCGGTCGTGAGGACGAGACGGATCTTGTTCTGCTGAAGGAGGTAGCTGGCCCGGTCCCGGACCCCGGTCTCGGGGCCCCGATACGCGACCCACTGAAAGCCGAAGGCCGTGCGATAGAAGTGGCTGGCCTGCTTGGCGTTGCCGACATAGAACTCGACGTAGTCGGTGCCGTTGATGGGAAAGGTATCGGTAGCCGTGGCCGCGCCGGCCAGCGTGTCGGTCTGCATGATGCCCCCTACCCGCTCGGGTGTCCGTCTATGGGCTCCTCCTCGCAAAATAACCCGGACTCAGCGGCCCACCACCTCGTCGCGCTCCCGCAGCACCCTTCCGACACACTCCACCAGCTCCCGGGTGGTGAAGGGTTTCTGGAGAAAGGGGTGGTCCGAGCGGATCAGCTTGCGCTCGATCACGTCCTCCCGGGGGTAGCCGGACATATAAAGGATGGGAAGGTCGGGGCGGAGCTCGCGCAGCCGGCGCTGTAGCTCGTCGGTACCCAGGTCGGGCACGACCACGTCGGTCAGCACCATGTCCACCTGGAAGGTGTCGCCGTCGAGCGCGGACACCGCCTCCGCGCCGTTCCGAGCTTCGAGCACGCAATACCCTCTGGCCTTGAGAATCCGTCCGGCCAGTTCCCGCACCCCATCCTCGTCCTCGACCACCAGGACCGTCCCGCCCCTGTCGGGCTCGGCCGGCTCGATCTGGACTTCCGGAGGAGTCGCGACCGCTTCCGGCATCACGGCCGGCAGCCCGACCGAGAACGTAGTGCCTTCGCCCGGCGTGCTCTCGACCCAGACGTAGCCCCCGCTCTGCTTGACGATGCCGTATACGGTGGCCAGCCCCAGCCCGGTGCCCAGCCCGACCGGTTTGGTGGTGAAGAACGGCTCGAAGACCTGCGCCACCGTCTCGCTGTCCATCCCGTGTCCGGTGTCTATCACCGAGATGACGCCGTACTGGCCGGGAGGGAAAGGAATGCCGATGAGTCGCCGGCCCGCTTCCTCGTCCAACTGCCGGGAATCGGTGGCGAGCCGGATGGTCCCCCCGGCCGCCATGGCGTCGCGGGCGTTGAAGGCCAGGTTGATCAGCACCTGCTCGAGCTGGGCACGGTCGGCGCGTACCACGGCATCGAGCGGCGCGAGCCTGGTTTCCACCCGGATATTGGCCGGGAGCAGGAGACGGAGCACCGGGACCAGCTCTTCCACGACGGAGTTGATCGGGAGGTCAGCGGGCTGGAGCACCTGCTGCCGGCTGAAGGCGAGGAGCTGCTGGGTGATTCTGCCGGCGCGGGTGGCCGCCTTGCGGATTTCCTCGACGTCGCGCTGGAGGGGATCGGGAAGATCGGGCGCCCGTCCCAGCAGGTCACTGAACCCGAGGATGATCGTCATCATGTTGTTGACCTCGTGGGCTACGCCGCCCGCGAGGCGCCCCACCGCCTCCATCCGCTGCGCCCGCCTGAGCCGCTCCTCCGCTCGCTTGAGCTCGGACAGCTCCTGGACCGTCACTACGTAGGAGCCCTCCACGCCTTCGCTGACCATCGGGGTCACGTTGACCAGCACGGGGAAACGGGTACCGTCCGACCGGACGTGCACCGATTCGTAGGAGGTGCCGGGCCCTTCGGGAGCCGGTCCCCAGGCTTGTACTTCCTCGGCGAAGTCGGCCGGAAGGATGTCGCTGAAGAGCCTTCCGGTGAGCTCGTCGGGCTTGCCGTAGCCGTGCATGCGGGCGAAGGCCGGGTTCACCGCCTCCATTCGCCGGTCGGCGCCGTCCACCACGGCCGCGCCCCAGCCGGCCAGATCGAATACCCGGGTCCACTTGCCGAGCGCGTCCCGCACTCTCCCGTTGCGGCGCTCGGCCTCGTGCATGGTGCCCCGGAGCCGAGCGGTCTCCACGGCTACCCCGACCCGCCGCGCCAGGACCTGCGCCACGGCAAGATCGGCGGCGCCGTAGGCTTCCCTTGATGCCGTTCGCGCAAGCCCCAGCGCCCCAATGGTCACACCGCCGCTGCCGAGTGCCACGACGATCAACGATGCTGCGTGCGCCTCCTCCAGTAGCCGGGCGAGCCTGGGGTCGCTTCGGCCAGCGGAGACGTCGGAGCAGCTGGTGATGGTGGGAATCCAGCGGAACGTGCGGCCCTTTCGGAGCTCACTCGCGGCGAGTTCTCGGAGCGCGGGAAAAGCATCGGTGACGGCGTGGCCTATGGCCGATTCGCGGGCCACGTCAACGTGGGCGACCTCGAGCCCTTCCGTCGCCCCCTGGCCATCCGTCAGCACTACTGCCAGGTCGGCAAGGCCTGGCACCATGGCGCGCGCGGCTCTGCGCAGCACATCGTCGAGATTCGAAACGCCGCCCAGTGCCCTGCCGATCTCCTCTATCAGCCGCAGCCGCTCCTGGTCGAGCGTCGTAGGTTCCAACTCCACGTGTAACCCCTTCACTCTGGGCGCCGCTGGGCTTTTTGCGCGCGCCGTGTCGCCTCGACTGGCAACCTTACACCACCTGCCGCATACGGCAAGCGGCGAGGAGGCGTTTGTGAGGCGCATCACACAGTACCCAATCCGAACCGGCTGTCGCAGCGTACCGTGGGAGATTTGACGCGGGGACTGGCGGGAATAGATTCGAGCGAACTAGTGACTTTCCATAGTAGCGCGCTTTCCCCGGTCCCGTGACGCGGCACTCTCCCGGCTCGCATACGTGTGGTCCGAGGGTACGCTTTTGCGGTCTCTTCCCAGACTGTTCCTGTCGACACAGTGCCGCTGCTCCGCGGCGGTTGAATGACGCAGAGATCCCCGGCCGCCAATGACGCGGCGCGGCGCCTCTGGGCCGACCGTGCGGGGCTGACCCGCTGGGTGGGCTCCGAGGAGAGGAGATGGCCGTGCACTTGGTGGAGCAGACCGCAACACCGGTCCCGTGGGGGGGGAGCACATTCTCGCCACCGGGGTCCCCTGCCTGGATCAGGTCCTGGGCGGGGGTCTGCCCGCGCTCTCGTTCAACCTCATCGCGGGCGGTCCCGGCGCTGGGAAGTTCACTCTGGCGATGCAAATCCTCTTCGCCAATGGCAGCGCCGCGAAGCCGGGGCTGTACCTGACGCTCCTCGGCGAGACCGCGTTGAAGATGCTGCCTATCAGCAGCAGTTCGAGTTCTTCGATCTGAACCGCGTCGGGTCACACGCGAGGACCGGCAGCTCATCATGGCGGCGGACGTCTCGGCCCCGGTGGTGGTCGACGCGCGTCAGCTCGAGCAGGTCATCGTCAACCTGGCCCTCAACGCGCGGGACGCGATGCCCGCCGGCGGCACGCTCACCATCACGGCGCAGGAGTGCGAACTCCCGACCCAGGCCGCCTCCTCGGATGGCGCCGCCATCCCCGCCGGCCGCTACGGACTCATCATCGTGCGCGATACCGGCCCCGGCATGGACGCCGCAACCCGGGCGCGAATCTTCGAGCCGTTTTTCACCACCAAGCCCGTGGGCCAGGGTTCCGGGCTCGGCCTTCCCGCCGCCTATGGCATCATGAAGCAGAACGAGGGATATATCGCAGTGGTGAGCGGGCTCGGAGAGGGTACGGAGTTCTCGATGCACTTGCCCATTGCACCCCACGCCGAAACGGCCGAGCGCCGGGAAGAGCCGGGTGCGCCGGCCGGAGAGGCATCCCTACATGCGGCGACCATTCTCGAGGACGAACCGATGTGCGGGCAGTTGCCGTACGCAGTCTGGAGCATGGTGGCTTCCGGGTTCTCCAGGCCGCCGATGGTGCGGCCGCGCTCGACCTGGTCGCCCGCCAAGGGCCGCCCGACCTCGTGCTTGCCGACTTGGTCATGCCAGGCATCGGCGGGGCTGAGCTGGCCAGACGCCTGAAAGCGGGCTGGCCCGAGGTGCCGATCATCTTCACCTCCGGCTACTCGACCGAGGATCTCCGCCGGCACGGTGCGGCTGAGCCGGAAGGGATTACGATACCGAAGCCTTTCGCTCCGGACGGACTGGTCGGGAGTGTGATCGCGGCGCTCGCGCATCGGAGCCGGAAAGTGCCAACGGGCGCTTGACTGCGGTGCGGCATCGCGGCGGGACGGCCCCGCCGACCACGTTGGACGTGTTCGACGGTCGCGGCAAGCCGATCCGCCGCGAGGTTACCCGCACCCTGGTGCTGGGCCGGACAACGAGGTGCGCGGCGGCATCCTCACCCTGTGCCCGGGCCGGGTCTCTCCCGCTCAACCATTTCATTCTACGTCACTTGGCGAGGCGCAGGAGGGACCTCCATCACGCCCCCAGCACTGGATCCTCGGGCGACCACCGATAGGATCAGGATCACAGTGAAGGTTTCCCGCCCGGGCTACCTTTGGGGGTGGTGCGAATGTTGCTGGGGCTAAGCGTCTATCTCCCGGCCGGCAAAGAGCTTCGGGACCGCCGACGGGCTTGGGGACCCGATCCACGATCTCGCGGGCACATGACTGCCGACCTCACCCAGCTTTTCAACCTGTATTACGAGCCGCTCGTTCGCATGATCTACCGGCGAACGGGGGATCGAGATCGGGCGGAAGATCTCGCCCAGGAGACTTTCGCGCGCGCGGTGTCCGCGCCGCCGGACAACCCGAGGCCCTGGCTGTTCGCAGTGGCACTCAATCTGGTGCGGGAGGATGGCAGGCGGGCCACGACCCGGGGGCGCAGACTGGAGCTGCTGCGAAACGAACCTGATGGTCCCGACCGCGGACCCGAGGCCGAGCTGGAGCGGAACGAGGAGACGGGCCGGGTGCGCTCCGCCCTCGCGACGCTGAAGGAGCGCGATCGTGAGGCACTGTTGCTCAAGGCCGAGGGCTTCGATTACGATGAAATCGCCGCTACTCTCGGGCTGGCAAAGGGGGCGGTAGGAACCACGCTCGCGCGGGCTCGGCGGCGGCTGGTGGAAGCGTATCGCGCGCAGGAACGGGGGAAGCATGTCGCATCTTGATGAAGGGACGCTGCACGCACTGCTCGACGGCGAGCTGGAGCTCCATGAGGTGCGGGAGATCCAGGCGCACCTCGGGAGCTGCACCGCGTGCGACACCCGGCTCCAGGCTGCGAAGGACGTGTTCGGTGAGGCCGACCGGCTGGTCGCCTCGGTGCAGTTTCCCGGCAGCGTGAAGGCTCCGCGGGCCGAAGTCGAGAGAGTCGAGGAGACGCTCCCCACCGCCGCAACGGCCGCACCCCGGCGGGAACGCAGGATCGAGCCGCAGGTGGTGGGCTCGGTAGACGAGCCGCAGGTCATGATCCTTCCGGACGAGAACACCTGGCCCGAGCGCCGCCGCCGGCTGTTGGCCGCGGGTCGCTGGGCGGCGCTCCTGCTGGTTGCGGTCGGGGCGGGCTACATAGCCAGCGAAGTCCGCAAGGGCGCTCAGCCTGCCGCCGCCAACTTGGAGCAGGCGCCGACCGCATTCGTAAGCCCGGAAGAGACCTCCCGTCCCGACACCACCACGGCCGCCCCAGCGCGAGCTTACGCGGGATCGGGCTCGGACTCCGCGCAAAACCGCACGCCGCTGGTGCCGAGGGACGAGGCCGCAGTCCGGCGGCGGTCGGCCGCCCCGCCCCCGCCGGAGCCCCGCCCCCAGCAGACACAGAACCAGAGCGCCGATGTGGCGGAGCCGCCCGCGCCGGCTGCGCAAAACGAGGAGCGGCAGGTCGCACCGGCGGAGGTGGACGCCGCCACTCAGGAGGATATCCGAGCAGAGGCGGCAGAGGCGCTGGCGGAGCTGGACCGGCAACGACGCCGCGACCGGGCCGCCGCGGCGACGGCGGCCATCGATCAAGCTCGGCGTGAGGAGCTGGAGGCCGAGCCGGCTCCCGCCCCGGCTCCGCCTCCGCCACGGACACTCGAGCAGCGCGCGGGAGTGTATCTGCGGATCGGTCTCGATGAGGCCGCTCGCCAGCTCGGCCGCCCGGTGCACGTCATCGAAGGGCTGAACTCCGAGTTCATGGGGCTGGTGCAGGGCCGGCAGTCGCCCGGTGCCGACAGTGGGCGGCCGGTCGTGCGAGTGGTCTACCGGGATTCTCAGGGCAGGATGATCCTGCTGGACCAGCAGCGGATCCGGCCGGGACAGAATTGGCCCTCGGGCGGGACTCAGTGGACGGTGGGTGAGATGGGGCTCAGGCTCCACGGGGACGCCCCCGGAGCGGTCCTGCAGAACCTCCGGCCGCGGGTCCGGTAACGCGCGGCCTGTGGCCGCGCATCGCCCGGCCGTGGGTCAGCCGGCGGTGTCGAGCATCCCGCGGATCCGCAGCATCAGGTCATCCGCTGAGAACGGCTTCTGCACGAAGGTGCCCGAGTTGCGGATCCCCCGCCGCACCACCTCGTCGCTGGTGTACCCCGAGACATAGAGCACCTTGAGATCCGGCCGCTTCTCCGTCAGCCGGCGCGCCAGCTCGGCACCGCCCATCTCCGGCATCACCACGTCGGTGACGAGCAGGCTGATCGGGCGCTCGTAGCGCTCGGCGACCAGCAAGGCATCCCGGCCGTGGCGGGCCTCGAGGACCGTGTGCCCGTGGTCCACCAGGACCTTTCGGACCAGCTCGCGTACCCCTTCCTCGTCTTCCACCACCAGAATGGTCTCATCCCCGCGCAGCGGATGCACCGCGGAGGCAGCGGCGACCTCCTCCGCCTCGACCTGAGGGAGATAGACTTTCACGGTGGTCCCCTGCCCCGGCTCGCTCGAGATCCGGACGACCCCCCCGTTCCTCCGTACGATGCCGTGGACGATGGAGAGACCGAGCCCCCTCCGCTGCCCCGAGGGCGCGCTGCCGGGGCCCGCCTCGAACAAATGGGTCATCGTCTCCGAGTCCATTCCACTGCCGCTGTCGCTCACCGCGAGGACCACATAGCGACCGGGGCGGAGATGGCGTCTCCGGGAGGATCCCGAGATCTGCCGCTCGGCGATCTCCAGCCTCAGGGTGCCGCCGGACGGCATGGCGTCGCTGGCGTTGAGCAGGAGGTTCACCACCACCTGCTCCAGTTGCCCCGGGTCGATCCGCACCGCCCCGACCCCTGGCGCGAGGCGAAGCTCTAGCCGGATGTCGGCGCCGAGCATGCGCCGGATGAGTCCCTCCAACCCAGTGATCACCGCGTCCAGCTCGAGCACCTTGGGCTGAAGCGACTGACGGCGGCCGAAGGTCAGGAGCTGCCGGGTCAGCAAGGCACCGCGGTCCGCCGCCTTCCGGATCCGCTCGACGTCGGGGCGATTCCGATGCTCCCCGGGCAGCTCGAGCAGCAGCATCTCGCTGAAGCCTCGAATGGTGGTGAGCAGATTGTTGAAGTCATGAGCTACCCCGCTCGCGAGGCGTCCCACCACGTCCATCCGCTGTGCCTGCCGGAGTTGTTCCTCGCTCTGATGCAGGGCGGCGCGGGTCCGGATTCGGTCGCTGCTGTCGGTGGCGAGGACGAGGCGGGCCCGGCGGCCGTCCAGCTCCAGGGCGTGGGAGATCAGCTCCATATCCACGATCGAGCCGTCCTTGCGCTGGTGCTGGCTGAGCGCGACGCCCTCGCGATGAGGGCTGCGCTCCATCCCGGTGCTCAGACCGGGCATGTCGTCGGGCGGGCGGATGTCCATGATCGTCATCCCGAGGAACTCCTCGCGGGAGTACCCGTAATGCCGCACCGCCGCGTCGTTGACGGCGAGGAAGGCGAGGGTATCCACGTCGAGCACCCACATCGGCTGGGGATTGGCTTCGAACAGTATGCGGTATCGCCGATCGGCCTCCTGGGCCTCGAGGAACAGCCGGGAGTTCTCCACCGCGAGCGAGGCGCGCTGGCCCAGCTCGCGGGCAAAGTCGAGGTCGCCCCCGGAGAAGCGGCGGCCGTAGTCGCGCGCGGTGGCGAGCGTGATGACGCCGGCGAGCTGCCCGCGGGCGAGGAGCGGCACCTGAAGCCGTGTCGTGGGCGCCAGGGCGCGGTAGATCTTGAGCTGCTCGGCGTCCTCGGCGCGATCCTGGAGCTGATCGTCGGTGACCTCGGCCACCCGCGGCTCGGCGCCGGGGTCCGCGAAGGGAACGGACCGGCTGCCGTATTCGCAGAGGGCGCGCACCACCAGGTCGCGGGTCGGGTCGCGGTGGGCCCCGCTCACGAACTGAAGCCCGCCCTGCTCGCTGACGACGTGGATGGCGCACCAGTCGGCCATCCCCGGGACGGTGAGTCGCGCCAGCTCGCGCATGGTCACCTCGTAGTCCAGCGAGGAGGCCAGCGTAGCGCTCGCCTGCGCGAAGAACGACAGCCTCCGATCCAGCGCCTCTGCCTCTTCCCAGGCGAGCGCGGCGGTGCGGGCGCGGTCGGCGGCCGCGCGGAGCCGGCCCATCAGGATCGCGATGCCGGCGGAGGCGACCCCCATGACCAGCAGGCTGTAGGCGTTTGCCGGGGCGTAGCGGAGCGCGCTCCGCACCGGCTCGGCCAGGAAATACACCGCGTAGAGCTCGGTGAGGACGGCGCTGATGAGGCCGGGAGTGGTTCCACCCCGGTACGCGGAGAACGCGACACTCAGCAGCAGGATGGGAAAGGGGTGCACCACCGGCATGTCGCGTACGGCCAGGACGTCAAAGATCACGACCAGGGCGAGGGTGAGCAGCACCCCGGGGACGCTCCGGCCCAGCCGGGCCCAGTCCCGTGCGGGCCAGCGGGTGGCCAGGGCGGAAGGTATCGCGCGCACCCCGCGGGTGCGTTGCGCTGCGCCGGTCTGGGTCATGCCGCGCGCCCCCGGGCTGGTGCCTTGGTGGTCTACGACTGTGGTCTAAGGTGGGTGGCGG
>JACCSE010000235.1 GCA_013813145.1 Gemmatimonadales bacterium | reverse complement strand
GGCTGGAGCGGGAGCTGTAGCGGTCAGAGCTCGAGCACGAGGCTTCGGCAGACCGGCGCGTCGTTCTCGCAGACGCTGGCGCGGATGGTGCCGCGGACCCGCTCATGGCGTCCTGGGAGCACCACCGTAGGTGGCACCGAGAAATAGGCGGAGTCCGCCGTCAGCTCGGCCGAATCGAACCGCAGCACGGTGCCGTCGGCCAGCTCGAGGGCGGGCTTTACCCGGGCGTTCAGTTTGATGTAGGACGCGGGGATCAGCGTCAGCCGGGTGTCGGGGCCGGCGGCGGTGGTCTCCAGGCGGAGCGGGCCACTGGGCACGCGCTCGCGGGCGCAGCCAAGGGCCGCGGTGATGGTGATGAGCCAGACCATTGTCACCCTAAGCGCAGCGATGGGGTACCAGCGCGGCTTCGGCTCCTTCGCTGCGCTCAGGATGACGGCTCGTTGCCTTCTCACTCCGCCAGCAGCTCCCGAATTCGTCGATCCCACACCTTGTAGCTCCCGCTGTTCAGATGAAACTCCCCGTGCCCCTCGTACCGCACCGCCCCCCGCTTGTCGATCAGCACGAAGCTCGGCCAGTACCGGATGCCGTACAGGCCCCAGGTCCTGGAGTCGTTATCCTGGGCATTGGCGTAGCCGATATCGTATTCCTTCAGTGCCCGGGCGACGTTCTCCCGGTCGTGCTCGCCGGCGTAGGGCGGGAACTCGGGGGTGTGGATGCCGATCAGGGTAAGCCCCCGGTCCCGATACCGACGATCGAAATCTACCAGCGATGGGACGGTCCGGGTGCAGTTCCCGCAGGTGAAGACCCAGAAGTTGAGGAGCACCACCCGCCCCCGTAACGACTCCAGGGTCAGCGGCGTCTCGGCGTTGAGCCAGCTCGTGTTCTTCCAGGACGGTGCCGGGCCGGGGCCACGCACAGCGGTCAGAGGATGACGCGACTGGGCCAGGGCCCGGCTGGACGATTCGAGGGTCAGGCCGCCGGCTAAAGCGGCGGCAATGGAGCAGGAGAGGAGCAGAGCGGTGTGCGGCATGGGGGCCTTCACGGGTGAGTGACGCTCAAGAAACGCCGCCCGGCGTCGTCCGGTTCGCCGGGCGGCTCCGGGCGGCGCGCCACCTCGCCGTGCTGACGGGCGCCGGGGTGTCGGCGGAGAGCGGGCTACCGACCTTCCGCGACCCGCTGACCGGTCTCTGGGCCCGGTACCGTCCACAGGAGCTGGCTACGCCGGAGGCGTTCGCCGGCGATCCCGCGCTGGTCTGGTCGTGGTACCGGATGCGGCGAGACGCGGCGCGTGCCGCGATGCCCAATCCCGCCCACCTCGCCATCGCCCGGCTCGAGTCGCTGGTGCCGAGGGTCACCCTGATCACCCAGAACGTGGACGGGCTGCACCGGAGGGCCGGGAGCAGCGACCCGATCGAGCTGCACGGCAGCCTCTTCGGCACCCGCTGCACCCGGGAGGGGACGGTGCACGAGGGCGTCGTGGACCGGGAGCTGGAGGCGGGGCGGCTGCCGCGCTGTCCCGACTGCGGTGCGCTGCTCCGGCCGGGCGTGGTCTGGTTCGGCGAAATCCTGCCGGCGGATGCGCTCCGGCGGGCGCAGACGGCGGCGTCGGAGTGTGACGTGTTTCTGTCGGTAGGCACCTCGCATCAGGTGTATCCCGCGGCGGGGCTTCCCGGTCTGGCCGCGTCGGCCGGCGCGGCGGTGGCCGTGATCGACCCATCGCCCAGCGGGCCTGGCGGGGTTTGCCGTCTCACGGGCAAGGCCGGAGAAGTGCTGCCTGCCCTCCTGACGCAGGCATGGCCGGGCGCGGCGCCTCAATCGTAGAGCCCGAGGTCGTAGCGGTCGAGAAGTGGGCCCAGGCGGCCGGGCACCTTGGTCAGAGGCGTGCTGGCGGTGAACCGGAGCGCGGCACTGGCCCGGTCGAACAGCGCCACGCAACGCTGGTCGTCATCGAACCGGCTCCGGTACTGCAGCCCGTCCGGCTGGTCGGTGTGGGCCCAGAGTGCCCGTGACCAGGCCTGGGTGACCCGGTAAGTGGAGTGCACCGTGCCGGCCGTGGCGCGGAGCCGGCTGAGTCCGGAGCCGCCGAACGCCACGAGCTTCACCGGGCGCGTGATCACTCCATCGGCCAGGGCGCGGCGCGTCAGATCGGATCTCGCCACTCCGCGGAGATCCTGATCGCGGAGGATCGTCTCCACGAACGCCGCGGCATCGTCGAGGCCCAGGTAGCACACGCCGTACGCTCCATCCGGTGAATCGAAGCGCGCTTCGCCGGTGCGGCCGAAGTAGAGCGGATCGCGGTGCCGAGTGTGGATCCGAACTACGGGCGTGCCCGCCGCGATGAGGACGATCGGGAGTGGGCGCTGGTCGAGGTCGGGGGGTGGAAGCCGCCAGGCCGGGCGGCCGCCGGTCACACCCTCGCGGGGTGAGCGCCCCCGCCGCGAGCCCCCGCCTCCTCGTCCAGCGGCGAGGCGGACGCGGCTGCGACGGCCACGGCGTCGTCCACGCGGCCCTTCCGCAGCAGGGCAAGCGGGCTTTCGCCGTTCATGCGGGGCGCCGGGGTGAGCAGCATTTCGAGTTGGGCGAGCGGGTGCCGCACCGCGCTTGCGGCGAGCATGCGATCGAGGCCCGGCAGGGGCCGGTCTTCCAGAAACTGGCAGCCGGGAAA
>JACCSE010000229.1 GCA_013813145.1 Gemmatimonadales bacterium | reverse complement strand
CACCAGACCAGCACGTGGGTGTACGCGACTCCGGCCGGCAGACTGGCAGACTGAAGGTATAGATCTGCGCGCCCGCCGGTGAGGCGAGGGTGGCGACGCGAAGGGGCGAGCCGCGATTTGCGTCGGGGAGATCCACCGGCCACGCAAGCGACAGGAGCAGATACCATCCCCAGTGAATCACGAAGCACTCCGGTTGGGTGACGAGAGCCGACCGACTCGTACCCCATGAACGGTGCCGGACGACGGCTGGTTCTCGCCTACGCCACCCGAACGCACGAAGGGCGACGCAAGCGTCGCCCCACAGTCCTCCCGCGTCGCTCTCGATGCGTTACAGCACGCGTTTGCCGACTGGGGAGAAGACGAACCCCTTCCCTACCGTGATGACCCAGCCCGACTCCTGGGCATCGTTGCCGAAGCGGCGCGCGAGGTCGAACCGGAGCGCCTCGGTATCGGAGGCGCGACTCGCGCCGAGCCGAAGCCCCACACCGGCGTCCCAGCCGAGCCGCCGCGGCAAGCCGGCGTACCACGCTCCTCCGTGGTCCACGAAACCCGCCACGCCCAGCCCGACCAGCCCCAGAAAGTCCTCGGTCACCGTGACTCGATACTCGGCGGTGGCGAACACCATCCGGTCGCCGGTGAAGGCGTGGCTGCGGAATGCCCGGGGTCCGGTCCCGAGCCCCAGGTCGAACTCGGCACCCGGGAGTGGATCCTCCAGCCATCCACCCTCCACGTGGGCCACCGCCACGTGGCCGGGTCGGGTCTTGAGCACCGCGGTCGCGGCCAGCTGCACCGACCCGGAGTCGAGACCGGCCGAGTTGAACAGTCCGCCCGCCAGGCCCTCGAGGAAGCCGAACCCGCCCGGAATCCGGGTCCCTATTCGGGCGGTGACCAGCGGGGCGATGCCGTCGCGATCGTAGCCAAAGGCTTTGGGCGCGAACATCGCGCCGGCTCGGACGGTGGTGCCCAGATCCACGTCCTCCTCGCGAGCGAACCCCGAGACCCCTTGAGTGACCAGGAAGTCGGCCCGGTTCCAGACGAGGTAGGGGCCCACCGCAGCCGTCACCGTCCGAGGAAATTCACCGGTGGTCGTCCGGGGCAGGAAGTCATCGCGCCTTACCTGGGCCAGGGCGCCCAACCGCAGGAACCCCCGGCTGGAGCCGCGGAGCGCCCAGGCCGCGGTACCGCGAACCAGGGTGTAGCGCCGGGAGAGGCTGTCGCTCGCCTCGTCTTCCCCGTTGAAGAAGCGGAGGATCCGCTCGTCGCTCCGTTCCCCCTCCAGACGGAAGGCGGCTCGGGAGGTGAGGGAGAAGAAGGGCTGCTCCAGCGCCAGTGCGGTGACCTGGCCGTCGGAGCGGTTCTGGTACTGGGCCGAGAGCCCGACTCGGCCCGCGAAGAGGCGCGACTGACGGAACCCGAGCGCCACCGTGGATCGGTCCGGGGTCTTCTGATAGCGCACCGCGGCCGAGGAGGCCGTGCCCAGGAGATTGTCTTCCACCAGCCCGATGGTGAACTCCACGTCCCCCCCGGCGCTGCGGAATCGCCAGTCGGCCTTGGTGCTCCAGCCGTCCTTGGTCACGACCCGCATGACCAAGCCGGAGTCGGTCCGCACCGAGTCGATCTGGACCCGCCGGAACACGCCCAGCCCGCGGAGGTTGCGCTCGGATTCGGCGACCAGGGCAGAGTCGTACGTCTCCCCCGGGTGGAACAGCAGCTCGCGGCGGATGATCTCGGCCCGGGTCTGGATATGGAGGGCGTTCGCGACCCGGGCGTACCAGGTGGACTCCTCGGGATCGAAGATGTCGCGCCGCTGAAGCTCGACCGAGTGGACCAGGGGCGGGGCCAGCGACCCCGACCCGGCCCGCGGCTCAGCCGAGTCCGACTCGACGGGGCTCTGGGCGGACAGTCGGAGTGGGAGGCAGAGAACTACCAGCGGCAGGATGTGCCGAAAGCGCAACAGAACTCCAATGTGCCCGAGCTTGGAAAGATACACGGATCGCCGGCTCAGTCCGGGCAGAGCGCGGCGACGCTGTCGAGCACCCGGTCGGGGACTACCTCGCCACTCTCCAGCAGGTCCCGGCGGAACTTGCCGGTGCGGACCAGCCATCCCTGGAGCCCGGCACGCTGCGATCCCTGCACATCGGACCAGAGATCGTCGCCTACCATCGCATCGACTGCCTCCTGCATGAGCCGGTAGGTCCACCGCTCACCCAGGTCGCCTACGAGTACCGCGTCGGGGGTCCGGCCAGGGTCCGGGCGCCGTCCCGAGGCACCGCCGGCCAGATCCAGACCGGCGAGGTCGTCGAGGGCGCTTCGGAAATGAAGGGCGCGACCGTGCCGTACCCGCGCTTGCGGACCAAGTCCGCGGCGCCCGGGGTCAGCGCCATACAGGGTGTATATTCCGGTTCGATGCCCGTGCCGACGCTCCTCGCCCATGCCGCCCTGCTGGCCCAGCTCGCCGCTCCGTACCCGTTCGCGGTCGGAGAGACGCTGACCTACGACGCCGCCTTGGGCGTTTTTCCGGTCGGCACCGCGACCGCTACCGTGAGCCGGCTGGCCCAGGAGCGGGGCAAGGAAGCTCTGGTCCTGACCTTGACCGGCGAAGGGGGAATGCCCGGGATCCGGGTGCGCTACGATCTGACCTCATGGGTCGGGACCGAGCGTTTTGCCTCGCTTCGATTTCATCGCCGCACCGCGCAGGGGAGCCGGGTGGACGAGGAGCGCTTTCAGATCGTCCCCGACTCCGGCCGGTACCGCAAGGAAGGCAGCGGGCAGGACTGGGCCGCGCCGCGAGACGCGCTGGACGAGCTGGCGTTCCTGTACTACCTGCGGACGATTCCGCTGGAAGTCGGCAAGAGTTACGCCATGGGCCGCTACTTCATGACTGGATACAACCCGATCCAGGTGCGGGTGACCGGCCGGGAGCAGCGCACGCTGTACGATGGTAAGACGGTTCCCTGCCTGGCCGTCGAGGTCACCTCCCGCGGATCCACAGTGAGCGTCCGGCTCACCGACGATGAACGGCGGCTGCCGGTGGAGCTGGACCTGCCGCTGCCGTACGGAAGCGTGACGCTTGCACTCAGCGGGGCAGGAGGGCGGGGGGTCGGCGGGGCAGGAGGACCGTAGGGCGTGCACCGCCGTTTCTACCCCGCTGCCCCCCCGCCCTTCAGTACCGCCCTAGATAGTTCTCGATCTCCCACCGACTCACCTGTCTATTGTACTGCATCACCTCGTTCCGCTTGGCCTCGAGGAATCGCTCGGTCAGGTGCTCGCCCAGGGCAGCCTGAATAACCGCGTCCTTTTCGAACAACTCCAGCGCTTCGTGCAGGTCGCGGGGGAGTTCGTCGATCCGGTATTTGCGGCGGTCTCGGAAGCTCATGGTGAAGATGTTGCGGTTGACCGGCTCGCGGGCCTTGAGCTTGCGCTCGACTCCGTCGAGTCCGGCCGCGAGCTGTACCGTCAGGGCCAGGTACGGGTTGCACGAGGGATCCGGCATCCGAAGCTCGCAGCGAGTGCCGAGCCCACGCCGGTCGGGGATCCGCACCAACGGCGAGCGGTTCCGCATCGACCAGGCGACGTTCACCGGCGCCTCGTAGCCCGGCACCAGCCGCTTGTAGCTGTTGATGAGCGGGTTGGTGATGGCGCAGAAGCCCCGGGCGTGTTGCAGGAGTCCTTCGATGTAGCTGGCCGCGACCCGGGAGAGCTGGTACTCCGCCTTCGGGTCGAAAAACGCATTCTCTTTCCCTCGGAAGAGCGACTGGTGGGTGTGCATCCCGCTGCCGTTGGTCCCCTCGATCGGCTTTGGCATGAACGACGCCAGGAAACCATAGCGGTTAGCCACGTTGCGGACGACGAACTTGAAGGTCGTGAGGTTATCGGCGGTGATGAGCGCGTCGGCGTACTTGAAGTCTATTTCGTGCTGCCCGATGGCCACTTCGTGGTGGGCGGCCTCGACCTCGAAACCCATCGCCACCAGGTGCTCGATGATCACCCGGCGGATCTCTTCCCCCTTGTCCACCGGCCCCAGATCGAAATAGGCCCCGGAATCGTGGGTGACCGTCGTCGGCGAGCCGTCCGCCGCCTTTTCGAACAGGAAGAACTCGGCCTCGCAACCCGCCATCATCGAGAAGCCGAGCTTGCGGGCGCGCTCGAGCTGGCGCTTGAGCGTGGTCCGGGGACAGCCGGCGAACGGCTGCTCGTCCGGGGTATAGATGTCGCACAGCAGGCGGGCGACCCGCCCGCCCTCGTCGTCGTACGGCAGGATGCGGAAGGTGGCGAGGTCGGGCTTGAGCAGCATGTCCGACTCCTCGATCCGGACGAACCCCTCGATGGAGGAGCCGTCGAACATGATCTCCCCGTCCAGCGCCTTGGGAAACTGGCTGCGGGGCACTTCCACGTTCTTGTTCACGCCGAGGATGTCGGTGAACTGAAGCCGGAGGAAATCGACCCGGTACTCCCGGCTGAGCTCGAGGATGTCGTCCTTGCCCGCCCCCGAGAGGTCGGCGGGAAAGCCGTCCGGGGAGCGAGCCTTGGCCTGCGCCATTCCGTCGCCTCCTTGCGGTATGCGTTGCGCCGGAAAGAAAGCGCCGGGAGGGGTGCCGGGTAAGGTGGTCCACCAGGGCGCACCCCTTTACCTTCCTGCCGCAATGACGACACCGACGATGGCGTCCTGCCCTGCCTGCGGAGGCCCGGCGGCTGGCCGGTTCTGCGGCAACTGCGGGGCGAGCCTCACCGGGCGAAGCTGCGAGGGATGCGGCGCGCAGCTCTCGCCGCAGGCGCGGTTCTGTCACCGCTGCGGCCGACCCGCCGCCGGCGCACGACGGTCCGAGCGCGGCGCTTGGATCTTCGCGGGTACCATGTGCGTGCTTCTCGTGGGGACGATCGCGTACAAGGTGGCGAGCGAACAGCCGGCACCGCGTATCCCGTCCATGGCGAACCCCGGTGCCGCGGGCGCCGCCGGTGCGGCCGTAGACCCCGCGGCATCGGCCGGCCCGGCACCCGACATCAGCCGGCTGACCCCGCGCGAAAGGTTCGACCGGCTGTTCAACCGGATCATGGGCGCGGCCGAGGAGCAGGACACCGCGCAGGTCCTGCGCTTCACCCCGATGGCGCTCGGTGCCTACGCGCAATTGGACAGCTTCGACGCCGACGCGCGATATCATGCGGCGGTGCTCCACCTCCAGGCCGGCAACGCGGCCGCCGCGGCCGCCCTGGCCGACACCATCCTGGCCGAAACGCCGGGACATCTCTTCGGCTACGTGGTCCGCGGCACCTCGGCCCAATTGCGGAACGATCCCGCCACCCTGGCCCAATCCCGCCGCGACTTCCTCGCCCGCTTCGCCGCCGAGAGCGCGGCGGCGCGGCCGGAATACGCCGAGCATGCCCCGGTGATAGAGGAATTCAAGCGCGAGGCTTCATGACCCGCACCATCCGCGTCGCCCACAGCCCCGACTCGGACGACGCGTTCATGTTCTACGCCCTCGCCGAGGGCAAGATCGACACCGGCGACCTCCGCTACGTTCACGAGCTGGCCGACATCGAATCGCTGAACCAGCGCGCCCGACACCGGGAGCTCGAGGTCACGGCGGTCTCGATCCACGCTTACGCCTATCTCTGGCGCGACTACGCCCTGCTCGGCTCCGGCTCCTCGATGGGGGATGGGTACGGACCGCGCCTGGTGTCCACCCTGCCACCGGCCGACCAGCCCCGGGACGCACTCCGCGGTCTCCGGGTCGCGGTACCCGGCCGGCTCACGACCGCCTTCCTGGCACTCCAGCTCTACCAGCCGGACATCGAGGCGATCGTAATGCCCTTCGACCGAATCGAGGAAGCGGTGCTAGGGGGTGGGGCCGACGTCGGGCTGCTGATCCACGAAGGTCAGCTCACCTACGCCGACAGCGGCCTCCATCTCTGGGCGGACCTCGGGGCCTGGTGGCTCGAAGACACCGGTCTCCCCCTGCCGCTTGGCGGCAACGTGGTTCGCCGCGACCTGGGCCCCGAGGTCATCGCGCAGATCGCGAGGGACCTGCGCGCAAGCATCGTGTATGCCCTGGAGCACCGGGCCCCGGCCCTGGCCCACGCCAAGCAGTTCAACCGTGGTATCGGCGACGAGCGGACCGATACGTTCGTCGGGATGTACGTGAATCGGTGGACGGTGGACTACGGGCCCCGCGGGCGGCAGGCGGTGCAGAAATTGCTGGAGCGAGGTTACCAGGCGGGCGTCATCCCGGAGCGCGTTCCGGTCGAGTTCATCGGGTAATTGACCGGGAACCCCGCGCCTCCTAGCTTCCGGTCACCCTGAGACAACCTGTTTCCACCTGAAGGCGCCGAGCGCCCAACGCCCATCGCGCCGGCCGGTGGAGGAGCGCGTGCGCCGTTGACCGATGGCCCTGTCACGCTCCTCGTGGTGGATGACGAGGAGTCCATCCGCAACTCGGTCCGCAAGTTTCTCCTGCACCAGGGATACGAGGTCGTCACCGCCGCCGACGGGGAGGAGGCGCTCGCCGTCCTCCAGCGCCAGAAGATCACCGGCATGCTCCTGGACGTGAATCTTCCCGGGACCAACGGGATCGACCTGGTACCGCAGGTTCTGGAGCTGGAGCCCAACATCGCGCTCCTCATGCTCACCGCCGTGAACGACGCCACGACCGCCGCACTCTGCATGCAGCGGGGGGCGCTCGACTACCTGATCAAACCCATAGACCTCGCCCATCTCGGCCGGGCGGTGACCGTGGCGCTCCAGCGGCGCCACACCGCCATCGAGGGACAGCAGATCAACCAGTGGCTCAAGGAAGAGGTCGCCCACCGGGTGGCCGAGCGCCGGCTGGAGCAAGCCAACCAGGAGCGGGTGTCGACCGCGACCTTGGAGGCCCTGGTGAACGCGCTCGAAGCCAAGGACCCGTACCTCCGGGGCCACTCGGCCCGGGTGGCCGACCTCAGCGCGCTGGTTGCGGCCGAGCTGGGGGCCAGCGACGAGATGATCGAGGCGGTCCGCACCGGCGGCCGCCTGCACGACATCGGCAAGATCGGGATCCGGGAAGAGATCCTCAACAAGCAGGGCCCGCTGAGCGACGAGGAGTACGAGCACGTCAAGCAACACGTCCTCGTAGGCTCCCAGATCCTCGCGCCGCTGGTTCACCTCAAGGAGGTCATCACCTACGTTCGGAGCCACCACGAGCGCTGGGACGGATTCGGCTACCCCGACCGGCTCGCCGGCGAGGCGATTCCACTGGGCGCGAGGATCATCGGTACGGTGGAGATCTTCGACGCCCTCACCACGGCGCGGCCCTACCAGGAAAAGATGGAGCCCGACGTGGCGGTCGAACGGATGCGCGACCTGGTGGGGACCGTCGTCGACCCGGAGATCCACCGGGCACTGGAGGCCGTGGTCACCCGGCGCCAGGTTCTGGTCTTTCTCGACGACGCCCACCGATGAGCCTGGCCGAGCGCGAGTCGCCCCTGCGGGTCCTGGTGCTGGACGACGATCCGACCATGGTGCGCCTGGCGCGGGGCATCCTCCAGAGCAGCGGCTATACCGACGTCGCTTCGGTGAGCACCGCGCGGGAGGCGCTCGAGCTGCTCCAGGAGGCCGACGTGGTCCTCCTCGACCACCAGCTTCCCGACGCCAGCGGGCTCGAGGTGCTCGACGCCATCCGCGCGCGGCCCCAGGCGCCGTCGGTGATCATGATTACCGCGCACGGCAACGAGTCGCTGGCCGCGACCGCCCTCAGGCGCGGCGCCGATGACTACCTCGCCAAGGACTCGTCGCTCGCCGCGCTCCTCCCCCAGGTCCTGGACCGGGTCCGGCGTACCCGAGAGCTCCGAAAGGCGCTGGTCGCGGCGGAGCGCGACCTGGTCCGGGCCGAGCGGCTCGCCGCGATCGGCGAGATGACGGTCACCCTGCACCACGAGATCAACAATCCGCTGATGTCCGCCTTCGCCGGGGTCGAGCTGTTGCTGCACGATCCCGACGACGCGGCCGGCGAGCGGGAGGAGACGCTGCGCTCGGTGCTGGAAGCGCTCCGGCGCATCCGGGACATCGTGCGCCAGATCGGCGACCTTCGGGAGATCCGGACCAAGAGCTACGTCGCCGGCGTTCGGATGGTGGACCTCGACGCGTCCGGGTCGGAGCGGCCGGCCGTGCGCCGGGGGACGGCGGTGCTTTTCGTCCCGGACGAGGATCTCGCGCGAGTGGTCTCCCTGCTCCTCCGGCACGCCGGATTCGAGGTCGAGCGATACGGGACTGCCGCCGAGCTCCCCACCGCGGCCGTGCGCCTAGGGGTGACCCTGGCGGTGGTGGTCGGCGGCACCGGCGCCGCCGGGGGC
>JACCSE010000213.1 GCA_013813145.1 Gemmatimonadales bacterium | reverse complement strand
ATCCTGAGCGGAGCGAAGGATCGGTCCGGGCATGCGTGTGAGGCTCGAAGCTCGGAGATGCGGTGCTCGAGTGCGTCAGCGACCCGATCCTTCGCTCCGCTCAGGATGACGCGCGGGAAGGGCGCCGCGACGCCCTACTGCCCCCGCTGCCCGCTGCCCCGCTGCCCCCCCTGCCCCCCCGCCCCGCGCCCGTCTATTATTCCCCTCCCAATCCATCCTCCCCGCCGCCCACACCAGGCGCGGGGCGACTCAGACCGAAGGAAGGTGTCATGACCCGTCAGTATGAGGTGGTCTATATCTTCGACAGTGCCCTCGAAGAGACCGCCATCAACGAGCGCCTCGGGCGCTATCACACGCTCATTCAGCAGCCCGACGTCGAGGCTCCCCAGGTGAATCACTGGGGCAAGCGGACGCTCGCCTATCCCATCAAGAAGCACGAGACCGGCTACTACGTCGTCGCCAAGTTCGATGCAGACGGTGCCGCCCTGCCCGAGTTCGAGCGCGCCATCAAGCTCGACGAAGGCGTGCTCCGCTTCCTGGTCGTGGTCAATGAAGGTGCCCAGCCGGTGCCGGTCACCGCGGGCAAGAGTGAAGAGGAGGACGACGAATGAGGCGGCCGCAGAAGACCTGCGCCATCTGCGAATCCGGGGTGCGGGTGGTGGACTACAAGGACGAGCGCACGCTCTCCCGCTTTCTCACCGAGCGGGGGAAGATCCTGCCCAGCCGGCTTTCTGGCACCTGCGCCCGGCACCAGCGGCAGCTGAGCACCGCCATTAAGCGGGCGCGGCAGTTGGCGCTTCTACCCTACATCAAAGGCTTCGTCGGCTGACCATGGCCGGCGGGGCTCCCCGCCCCCAGGGGCCTCGGCCCCAGCCCGGCTGGCGCGCCGTCCTGCTGCTGGCCGGCTTCCTGCTCGTCGCTCCGCCGGTCTTCGTGCTGGGCCCGCTCGCCGGGCTCCTGCTCGTCTCCCGGCCGGCCAGCCGGCGGGAGTGGGTGTGGGTGGCCGGGCTGATCGCCTGGTCCGGGCTCTGGCTCCAGCAGTCGGGCGGGGTGAACATGCACTGGGTGCGGGCCGCCGCGGTGCTCTTGAGCGGAGCCTTCGTCGCCCTCACGGTCTGGCGGCCCTCCCAACATTTCTCCCGGGCCCTGGTGGCGACCGGTCTGGCCGGCGCCGCGCTGGGCGCCTGGACCGCCGCGCTCGAGATCGAGTGGGCGACGGTCCGGCGGGCGGTCGAAGCCGACCTGGCCGCGTACCATCGGGCGCTGCAGGCGGAGCTGGCCGGGGCCAACGCCTCCCGCGAAATGCTGGCGCAGATGTCCGACCTGTCCGACACCGTCGCCCTGCTCTATCCGGGGCTCGTGGCGCTCGCCGCCATCGGCGGGCTGCGCCTTGCCTGGGCCTGGTACCACCGGATCGCGGAGCGCCCGCTGGGCCCGCCGCCGGCGCCGTTCGCTGCGTTCCGGTTCAGCGACCAACTGGTCTGGGGCGGAGTGGCCGGCCTGGCGCTCTGCCTGATGCCGCTGTCGGAGGCGTGGCGGACCGTCGGCGTCAACCTGCTCTTAGTCTGGGCGGTGCTGTATGCCACCCGAGGCCTGGCCATCTTCTCCGCGGGCTCGGCCCGGGTCCCCCGCCCCGTGCTCGCGGCGCTCACCCTGGTCGCGATGTTCATGCTGCCGTTCGTGCTCGGCGGGCTCACGCTGCTCGGCCTCGCCGATACCTGGCTAGATTTCCGGCGTCGCCTCGCGGCGTCGGCCACCGGAGGGTAAGACTCATGATCGAAGTGATCCTGCGCGAGGACGTCCAGTCTCTTGGGCGGGCCGGCGAGATGGTCCGGGTGAAGCCCGGCTACGCCCGCAACTATCTGCTCCCGCACGGCCTGGCCTACGAGGCGAGCGAAGGCAACAAGAAGCGGATCGCCGCGGAGACCAAAGCCCGGACGACCCGCGGCCAGGCCGAGCGCACCGAGGCCGAGCGCTTCGCCGCGACGCTGAACGGAGTGTCGCTCACCCTCGCGGGGAAGGCCGGCGAGGAGGGCAAGCTGTTCGGCTCGATTACCGCGCAGGACATCGCGGACGCCCTCGCGGCCCAGGGTCAGACCGTGGACCGGCGGCGGATCGAGCTGGAGCACCCCATCAAGACCCTGGGGCACCACACCGTGACGGTCCGGGTGCATCCCGAGGTCCATGCCGAGCTCCGGGTTTCGGTCGTCGCGGAGTGACCCTCCGGCGATGACGGTCGCGATCGCGTACGTCGACGGTCCGCGGCTGGCGCGCTCTCTCTTTGCCGCCGCCGACTGGGTCGCCGCGGGGCGCGAGGAGATCAACCGGATCAACGTCTTTCCGGTGCCCGACGGGGACACCGGCACCAACTTCAGCCT
>JACCSE010000195.1 GCA_013813145.1 Gemmatimonadales bacterium | reverse complement strand
GCTCCGAGAGCAGCGGGTCGCCCAGTTGCCGGACCCGGGCCGCGGCATCCGCCACGGCCTGCAGCTCCTCGGGCTCGAAGCTCAGGGTGGGAAGCGACCGGTAGCCTTCGCGATCGAGCTTCCGGGGTTTGGCGGCGCCCTGGGAGCGAAGCGTGAGGTAGGGGAGATAGAAGTCGCGGATCCTGAGCCGGTAGCCCTTCACGTCCCCGTCCACGTGGTCCAAGGTTTCGATGGGAATGCCGAACTGGCGCAGCTCGTCCTTGTCGCGCTCGAACGTGCGGCGCCGGCTCTCGGCCTTCTGCTCGGCGGCGTAGGCGGGGACCTCGGCGATGAGCCGGTCGAACGTCACCGGGTAATGGTGGCGGAGGAGAGCGGCGAGGAGGTCGATCCAGCGCTGGATCTTAGGGGAATTCATCTGCTCCGCGGTGAATTGGTTACCTGGCCGGGCGAGGCGCACAATAAGTTCGAGTCTCAGGCTTGCACTCTAACCGCCGAGGGTCGCACATTGTGGGTATGCCTCAATCCACGCACGACTGGACGGTGGAGCAGGTCCTCGCCCTGCCGAACGACGGCAACCGGTACGAGGTCGTGGACGGCGAGCTGCTCGTGAGCCCTGCTCCCGAGCTGCCTCACCAGGACGCAGTCCTGGCCATCGTGAGAAGATTGGACGCCTTCGTGCGCTCCCACGGGATCGGCCATCTGAGCATCTCCCCGGCAGACGTGCAGCTCGATCAACGGACCCTGGTCCAGCCGGACGTGTTCGTGTTCGAGGCGCCTGTCGGACGGCGCGCCGAGAGCTGGAAAGAGATCGGGAGGCTGCTGCTCGCCGTTGAAATTTTGTCGCCCAGTACCGCCCGATACGACCGGCAAGTGAAGCGGGCGCGGTATCAGCGGCAGGGCATCCCGGAGTACTGGATCGTTGACCTCGACTCGCGCATGTTCGAGCGCTGGAGACCGGGGGACGATCGGCCCGAGGTCCTGAATGAGGCCATCGAGTGGGTTCCCGATCCGTCGATGCCCGGCCTCACGATCGACATCAAGGCGTTCTTCGGCGAAATCTTCGCCGCCTATTGAACGTCAGGTGGCAGGGTTAACGCCCACCTCACCCTGAGGGAGCGCAGCGACCGAGGATCTTGCCCGCCACGCTCGAACCATTCCCCCGGCAAGATCCTTCGCTCCGCTCGCCTCAGCCGTGGCCTCCGTCTGCTCTTCCGCGTACTGCACCAGGTGACACAGCAGGTTCACCAGCCGCATCTCCTCCACCGACCGGCACCGCCACGTCGATCAGGTCCGGACACCCCACCACGATCGCCAGCGCTTCCGCCCCTGAAACTATGAGGATGTCCTCGGGCGTCATCGGGCGCTCGACGCCTTCGCTGTCCACTAGGCTGCACCGGAGCAGCTCCTCGACGATCATGCTGGGGCTTACGCGGTCTTCTTGGTGGCGTTGCCGAGTAAGGCGGGTGCCGCCGTCTGGATGGCCGGTGCCGGCCCGCGTGCCGCGTGCTCGAGTTGCGCTCGGCGCATCAGCCAGGCGCCCGCCAGGCACACCCCACCGCCGAGCACCGACAGCGCCGCCACGGTCTCTCCCCGCACCCGCACCCCGAGCACCAGCGCCACCGGCGGAATGAGGAAGGCCGTGGCCGAGGCCTTGGTCGCGCCCACGCGGCCGGCCGCCAGCACGGTCAGCACGTAGGCCAGCCCGGTGCCGAGCGCGCCCAGAGCCAGGAGAGCCAGCAGCGGTCCGGGCGACCACCGCGCCTGGAGGAGCTCGGGAAGGCCGAGCGGGGCGGTCAGCACCAGAGCCACCGCCTGCGCCCGCCAGATCACCGGCAGCGCGCCTTGGCGCTGCTGGATCGGGCGGGCGAGGTTGAGCGCGAACCCGTAGGACACCAGCGCTGCCAGGATGAGCAGGACGCCGATCGTGGTGCTCCGGCCCTGGCCGACCGTCGGCAGCGCGATCAGCAGGCCTCCGGCCAGGCCGACCGCGAGGCCAACGCCGATGCTTCGCGACGGCCACCGCCGGGCCATGCCCGCGGCGACGATCGCGGTGAAGAGCGGCACCGCGCCGTTCAGCATGCCGGTCAGCGCCGACGACACCCGCTGCTCGGCGTAGGGGAACATGCTCAGGGGGA
>JACCSE010000194.1 GCA_013813145.1 Gemmatimonadales bacterium | reverse complement strand
GCACCAGGTCGTCGGGCGGCGGGAAGGCTCCTTCGGCGGGCCGGGGCACATCCTCACGCCGCCCAAGCCGCCCTCCTGCGGGTGTTGCAGGAAGGAGAGGTGACCCGGGTCGGCAGCAGCCTGAGCCGGCGGGTGGACGTGCGTATCATCGCCGCCCCAACCGGGACGTCACCGAGGCGCTGGAGAGCGGCCGGCTGCGGGCCGACGTCTATCATCGGCTCAACGTGCTGCGGATCGGCCTCCCGCCGCTGCGCGAACGGCGGGCCGACATCCGCGAGCTCACCCTGCGGTTTCTCCGGGATGCCGCGGCCGAGCTGAACCGCCCGGACGCGGCGCTGAGTGAAGCGGTGATCGAAGGCTTCGAGCGGCTCCCCTGGCCGGGAAATCTACGGGAGCTGAGGAACGCCATCCGCCGGATGGTGGCCGTTGCGGAGGCCTTTCCGGTCGGCGACGAGGCCGTCGCGCCTCCGGAGGAGGCGATTGAGCTACCCGCCGCGGCCGCCAACCGGCTGATGGAGGCTGTGTCGTCGGCCCGGACGATGGGGGAGGCCGCGAGCCGGCTGGGCATCACCCGCAGCACCCTATACCGCCGGCTTCAGCGGCAGGGACTGCGCTCCCACCGGATCCTCAAGCCGCAGTGAAGCTGACATTCCTTGAGAAGCCGCACGACCTGGCTACCCCCGTTCGGCCGGGGGTAAGAGCGCGGTGCAAACCTCTGTCATCCTGAGCGAAGCGAAGGAGCCGACGCGCCGCTCTGACTCCTTCGGTCGCTTCCGCTCCCTCAGGATGGCAATCGCCGCTATTGCATTGCAACGCAACTCTAAGAGCGGAGCCGCGCGAGGGCGCCCGGCGGGAGATGCTTCAGACGGCGACGCGCTCAGGGTGAGTATAGACGGTGAGCCGGCCGTTCCGTGCGAAGCCCACCAGTGTCAGTCCCGCCTGCTGCGCGACCCGCACCGCGAGTCCGGTGGGCCCGGAGACGGCCGCCAGCAGCGGGGCACCGACCACCGTCGCCTTCTGAACCATCTCGAAGCTGGCGCGACTCGTCACCACGGCGAAGCCCGCCGAGGGTTCGACCCCCCGCTTGAGCAGCGCGCCGATGAGCTTGTCCAGCGCGTTGTGCCGGCCCACGTCCTCCCGTGCCAGCTCGATCGTCCCGTCGCGCGAAGCCCAGCCGGCGGCGTGCACCGCGCCGGCCGCCGCGTTGAGGGTCTGGTGGGTCACCAGAGACCCGAGCGCCAGCTCGATGGCCGCCGGTGGGATCGGCGCGCTCGGCGCGACCGGATGAAGCTGCTTGAGCACGGCCGTGATGCTGTCGGTGCCGCAGATGCCGCAACCGGTGCGCCCGGTGAGGCGCCGATTGCGCGTGGCGATCACGCCCTCGCACTCCGGCGCGATCGAAACCTGAATCTCGATTCCCTGGCTGTAGCGGACGACTTCCGCCGAGCGGAAGTCCGCCGGGGCACGGATCAACTCCTCCGTGATGCTGAAGCCGAGCGCGAAGTCCTCCAGATCAACCGGGGTCGCCATCATCACGACGTGTGGAACCCCGTTGTAGACGATGGCGACCGGCGTCTCCTCGACGACCTGCTCGGTGCGCTCGTCGCTCGCGCCGGCCTCCCACCGTTGGGCGCGCAGCTCGAGCAGCGGCTTGGCGTAGCCCAGTCGGAGGAGGCCGAGTGGATCCTGCATCTGGGTGAGGTCAATCGGCATACGAAAGACTCGCGGGCGGCTGGATTCGGTAGGCGATCATGCCGTCAATATACGCGAGCGGGATCTGATTAAGGGCTGTCCCTTTCCGCGGTGACGGTGGAGCCCTCCTGCTCCAGCAGCAGGGCGGTGATCCGCCGGCGCTGGTCTGCCGTGAAGGCCACCGTCCCATTGAGAACCGGGATGATGAAGGAGTCTGGCGCGACCGGCGTGAGCTCGACCGGACGCTGGCGGCCATATGACAATGACAGGGCGCCGGCTTTTTCGGTCACCCCAAAGCGGAGCCCGGTCGTGGACCGGTACCGGCCCACGTACCTTCTGAGAGCCGAAGCTGGAAGTGTCGTGGAGGCCGGACGTTCCTTCACGTACCCAGGCCACCCGTATTCCCGGGCGATCGCCCGCATGATCTCCGGGAGCATGTCGGCTCCACGGTTGGAGTTCAGCATCACCACCGCCCCATAGCCGCCCTGCCGGTACACCGTCATTTCGGACACGAAGCCTTCGTTCCATCCTCCATGGCCGAATCTGCTCGAATTTTCCTTGCCTGTGAGAAAGAACCCTATGCCTATCTCGCCATGAAGCGCCGGCTGCGGCGTCAGCATCAGTCTGGCCGTTTCCGGAGACAGCAAGCGGCGAGGCTCTCCAGCCAACGCCAGTTGCATCTCGATCCCGGCGCGTGCCAGGTCGGACGGCGTCGTCCACAGCCCGGCTGCGGCCATCTCCGGGTAGACGTGCCACTTCCCCTCTACCGGGCGGGCCTTCCAGGGATGAGCCGTCGCCGCGTGCTGAGCCAGCGAGTCCGGCAGCGGCTGTGCGTAGGTGCTGTTCGTCATCCCCACCCGATCGAGGACCACCTCCCGCATGACCTGGGGGAAAGCGCGGCCCACAACGTCTATCACAAGTTGTTGCGCCACGGTCGTGCCGCCGCCCGAGTATCGCAGCTGGGTGCCGGGAAAAAGATTCACCCGGACGGGAGGAGTTGTCGCGGGGCCGCTGCCGTCGAGCACCTGCACCAGGGTGGGCAACGATTCCCCGCGTAGATAGCCCGGAAACCCGTGGACCGTTGTTCCGGCGGAGTGGCTGAGAAGCTGTGGGAGGGTGACGAAAGGCTGCCAGCCCTGGCTTGGCGGCACCTTCCACGACCTGAGGTAGGCGTTCACGTCGCGGTCGAGGTCCAGCCGGCCATCCTGGGCAAGCCGCATCACGCCCATCGCGAAAATTGGCTTGCTGATCGAGCCGGCCTGAAACAGGGTTCGATCGGTGACCGAGTCCCGGCTACCGGCCTCCCGCACGCCGAACCCGCGGGCCCACTCCAGTCGGGATCCATTGATCACCGCGATGCTGGCCCCCGGCGTGTCGTAGTACCGCATCCGCTGCGACAGGGTCGCGGTCGAATACTTGCCGGCGAGCGGGGTTTCAACGAGCAGCGCCTGGACGATGCGACCTATCCGTCGCTCGATACCGGAGTCGCCGGGGATTTGGGCATGCGCGCCGGTACCTGAAGCCGATGCGGCGAGAAGCGTGAGAACCATCGGTTTCAGG
>JACCSE010000188.1 GCA_013813145.1 Gemmatimonadales bacterium | reverse complement strand
GCCTCCGGACAAGCACACAGTCCTCCGGCAGCGCCCCCCTGGGCCCCAGCCCCCCGCTCCGCCACTCTGGTAATTCAGACCGCCTTCCTCGGCGACGTCGTGCTCACCACCCCGCTGCTGTCGGCGCTGGCGGAGCGGTTCGGACCGGTGGATGTGGTGACGACGCCGGCGGCGGCGGGGCTGCTCGAGACGCACCCGGCGGTGCGCGAGGTCATCCGGTACGACAAGCGAGGCCGTGACGCGGGACTCGCCGGGCTCTGGCGAGTCGCGGCCGCGCTGCGAGCGCGGCACTACGATCGCGCCTTCCTGCCGCATCGCTCCTGGCGCTCGGCGGGGCTCGCCCTGCTGGGCAACGTGCCCGAGCGCACGGGCTTCGCCGATGCCGCCGCCGCGATTACTTATACCACGCGGATTGGCCGACCCGGAAGGGGACACGAGGTCGAGCGGCTGCTGGCGCTGACCGGGCCGCGGCCAGGCGAGACGCCGCCGGTGTGGCTCGCGCTGGGCGAGGAGGACTTTGCGGCGGCCGACGAGTGGCTGGCCCGGCGGGACGTCGCGCCCGGGTTCATCGCGATCGCTCCCGGCTCGATCTGGGGCACCAAGCGCTGGCCCTACTACCCGGAGCTCGCCGCCGCGCTCGGCGAGCCAATCGTCCTCGTCGGCGGTGCGGAAGACGTGCCGCTGGCCAAGGCGATCGCGGCCCGGGCGCCGGGCCTGGTGCACAGCGCGGCAGGAGCGGTGAGCCTCCGGATCTCGGCGGCGCTGATCGCGCGGGCGCGCGTGCTGGTCACCAACGACTCGGCCCCGTTGCATCTCGGGACAGCGGTGGGCACTCCGGTAGTGGCGATCTTCGGTCCCACCGTCCCGGAGCAGGGGTTCGGGCCTCGGGGCACCGCCGATGTGGCGCTCGGCCACGGCGGACTACCCTGCCGCCCCTGTTCCGCACATGGTCCGCAGGTCTGCCCGCTGCTTCACCACCGGTGCATGCGGGAGCTTGCCGTGGAGACGGTCATCGAGGCTGTGGCCGGGACCAAGGCCGGGGAGGATCGGCGTGCGATTCGTTTTGGGCATTGACATCGGCGGCACCAACCTGGTCGTCGGCAGCGTGGCCGAGGACGGGTCCGCGCTCCACGCGCTGGGCACCGAGCCGACCCATTCGGAGGCCGGCGCGGAGGACGTGCTCGACCGTCTCGTCGCCCTGGCCGAGCGGACCATCGCTGAGACCCGCCGGACGGTGCCCGGCGCGGAGATCCTCGGCGTGGGAGTGGGGGCGCCCGGCCCGCTCGACACCCGGAGCGGCATCGTGCTGCTCACTCCCAACCTCGGCTGGGTGGACCTTCCTCTCCGGCAGATCATCCACGATCGCCTGGGACTGACGGCGGCCCTGGACAACGACGCCAACTGCGCCGTGCTCGGCGAATGGTGGGTGGGCGCCGCGCGGGGATGCCGGAACGCCATCGGGCTCACCATCGGGACCGGAATCGGCGGCGGGATCATCCTGGACGGGCGGCTCTACCACGGCGCGTCGGACGTGGCCGGGGAAATCGGGCACACCACCATCGACACCGAAGGTCGCCGCTGCAAGTGCGGCAACTACGGCTGTCTCGAGGCGTACGCCTCGGGTCCCAACATCGCCATGCGCGCCCGCGAGGCGCTGGAGGCCGGCGCCGAAAGCAAGATCCCGTCGCGCGCCGGGGGCGACCTCGAACGGATCACCGCCCAGACGGTTTACGACGCGGCGTACGATGGCGACGAGCTGGCGCTCGAGGTGGTGAACGACACCGCCAAGTTCCTCGCCGTCGGGGTGGCGAACCTGCTGAACATCTTCAATCCCGAGGTGGTCGTCGTCTGCGGCGGCGTGACCCTGGCAGGAGACCACCTCTTCATACCGCTGCGCCGCGAAGTTTCCCGCCGAGCCTTCAAGCCCGCCGTTACGGCCTGCCGCATCGTGCCGGGTGAGCTGGTGGGGACGGCAGGGGTGTACGGGGCGGCGAAGGTGTTCATAGATGGGCAGCGGGGCAGGGTGGCAGCGGGGCAGACGCTCCGGTGAGGGGACTGCCGCGTTTCCCGGAGCGATCCGCCCCGCTGCCCCGCTACCCCGCGGCTCCGCCTCATGCCTAGAGTCGGCATCCTCGGCTCCCTCGTTTGGGACCTGATCTACGGACGCGATCCGGCGGCGCCGCCGGTCGAGGAGTGGGGTGGGATCGCATACGCGCTGGCGGGGCTCGACGCCAGCGTTGCGCCGGGGTGGGAGATCGTCCCGCTCATCAAGGTGGGACAGGACCTGGCGGGGAAGGCGGGGGAGTTGCTGCTCGGCTTGGAGCACCTCGCTCCGGGGACCCGCTGCATCGAGGTGCCGGCGCCCAACAACCGAGTGGTGCTGCATTACCAGTCACGGGAGCGGCGCACCGAGCGGATGTCAGGCGGCGTCCCCGGCTGGACCTGGCCCGAACTGGGACCGATGGTGCGGGATCTCGACGCCGTGTACCTCAATTTCATCTCCGGCTTTGAGTTGCCTCTCGGCACCGCACAGGCCCTGCGCCGAGGATTCGATGGCCCCATCTACGCGGATCTCCACAGCCTCCTGCTGGGGATGCAGCACGATGGGATGCGAGTCCCCCGCCCGCTCCTGGAGCCCGCCTCCTGGATGGGATGCTTCGACGTGGTGCAGCTCAACGAGGACGAGATGCGCCAGCTCTCGCCCGACCCGCTCTCCCTCGCGGCCGACGCGCTCGGGGAGGGCGTGTCGCTGGTAGTAGTGACTCTCGGCGCCAAGGGCGCCGCGTACGTGGCCGCGCCTGGATTCGATGGTTGGGCGGAACGGGGAGATGGTCGCGGGGTGCGCCACCGAAGGACTGTGCGCTGGTCCGGAGGGGGCGCACCCCGCGACCATCTCCCCGTTCCGCCGCCACTCTCCACGGCCCGCTCGGCACTCATCCCGGCGCAGAGCGCCGAGGCCCTCGACCCCACCGGCTGCGGTGACGTGTTCGGCGCCGCGGCCGCCGCGCGGCTCTTCGCCGGCGATTCGGTCGAGGACGCGCTCCGCCACGCCACGCGGACCGCGGCTCGCAACGTGGCCTTCCGTGGTGCCGGCGGACTCTCCCGGCACCTGCGCGGGCAACTGGTGACGCCGTGACCCGGGTGATCGAGGTTCCCACCCATCTGGACGACCATAGTTTCGATCAGTTCGCGGCCGGCTTCGACGCGTGGCCGCCGGAGGAGAAGCTGCTGGTGGATGCCCGGGGCGCGCAGTGGGCCTCGCCCTACGGGCTGATCGGAATGCTGACCGCGGGACAGGCGGTGGCGGAGGCCCGCCGCGAGCGCCCGCTGCTGACCGTGCCGACCAGCGACGAGGTCAAACGGTACTGGGCTCGGGTCGGCTTCTTCCGGCATGCAGCCGAGCTGTTCGAGCTGCACGGCCGCGTGCCCAAGGCCTCCGCCACGGGACCGAGCGACGTGCTGCTCGACGTGACGCCGATCCGGGCGATGGACGACGTGCACCAGGTGGTGGAGAAGGTCAACGAGGCGGCGCTGCGGATCCTGCACGGCGAGCTGGGGCTGGAGCGAAACGCGACCATGCGCTTCAGTATGGCGCTTTCGGAGGCCTGCCAGAATATTGTGGAGCACGCGGGCACCAGCGGATGGGTGGGAGTGCAGGTCTACAGCTTCCGCCGCCGATTGGGCCGCAGGGTCGCCGTGATCGCCGTCAGCGACGCCGGAGTCGGCTTCCGCCGCTCGTTGGAGAGCACCCATGCCAAACGGTTCGGCGATCGCTGGGGAGACGGCGCGGCGCTGGAGGCCGCGCTGATTCAGGGCGTGAGCCGGTTCCGCGATCCGAGCCGCGGTCAGGGGTTCGCGGGAATCAAGGGCTTCCTGGATCGCTGGAAAGGAAAGATCTCCATCCGGAGCGGTACCGCACGGCTGTCGATCGTTCCGGCCTGGGACGACGATGTGCCGCTGGCCGATCACCTCGCGTTCTTTCCCGGAGCTCAGGTGCAGATCACCATACCCGCCCACGAAGAGAGCAGATGATCGAGACCATCCGCATCGGTCACCTGCTGCGCGAGACCACGGCGTCACCCTACCGGAATCTCGTCACCCGCCCCACCGGTGCCGCGGTACGCAACCGGATCGAGGAAACCCTGTCGCGCTCCGACTGCCCGACGGCACTGCTGGACTTCTCGGGCATCGAGGTCCTCGATTTCAGTTGTGCCGAGGAGATCGTCGCCAAACTGCTGCTGGGCCAGGTCTCCGGCCGGAGTCGCTTCGTCGTGCTTCGAGGGCTCCGCGACGATCAGCGCGAGGCCATCGAGCAGGTGCTGACCCATCACCGGCTGGCGATCGTGGCGATCGTGCACGGCGGGGAGCCGTTGCTTCTGGGCTGGGTATCCGCCGACGCCCGCCAGGCATTCGCCTGCGTCTGCCGCACCGGCCCCGCGGGAGCGGGCGACCTGGCCCGCGCGCTCGGCTGGCCCGAACCGCGGATGCGGGAGGCGCTGGACGCGCTCGCCCTGCACCTCCTGGTTCGATCCGAAGGCGACTGCTACCACGCCTCGCTCGTCGCATGAGCCGCCGCCGGTTCGGCCTGTCCACGACGGCGATCCACGGAGCGCCGTCTCGCCGGCCCGACTGGACACCCATCGCACCCAGCATCGTTCAAAGCAACACCTACACCAACCCGGTCGGCTCCACCGAAGACGTCCTCTACACCGGCTCGGGCAACACGCCGAGCCAGGTCGCCCTGGCGCGCAAGTACGCGCTGCTCGAGGGCGCCGAGGAGGCGATCTTCGTCTCCAGCGGCATGAGCGCCACCGCGCTGGCCCATCTGGCCGTGCTGCGCCCGGGCGACCACCTCATCAGCAGCGCTTGGATCTACGGAGGCACCCGGCGGTTCTTCGACGAGGAGCTGGCCCGGCTCGGCATCGAGGTCACGTACGTCATCCCGGACGAACCGCGGCTCTGGCGCAAGTCGCTGCGGAAATCGACCCGCGCGATCTTCGTGGAGACCCCGACCAATCCGCTGATGCGGGTGCTCGACCTGCCGGCGGTCGCCCGGGTGGCGCGAGACGACGGCCTGGCGCTGCTGGTGGACGCCACCTTCGCCAGTCCGGTCAACTACCGTCCGCTGGAGCACGGCGCCGACGTGGTCATCACCAGCGCCACCAAGTATCTCAACGGCCACAGCGACGTGCTGGCCGGCGCGGTCGCGGGCAGCACCTCGGTGATCGAGGAGGTCAACCGGCTGCTCCGCTGCTGGGGGCCGGCGATCGATCC
>JACCSE010000166.1 GCA_013813145.1 Gemmatimonadales bacterium | reverse complement strand
CTTCAGGTCAGCGTCGTTTCCGCGGTGGAGTACGCCCGGAGCGCCGCGGCCTATCACCTGCTCCCGGACCTCGCGATCACCTGCGACGGCCCGGTCCACAGCGTCGCGCTCTTTTCCCGGCGGCCGGTCGCGGAGCTGGACGGTCGGACGGTGCTGCTCACCGCCTCGTCGCGCACCTCGGTGCTGCTGCTCGAGCTGCTCTGCCGGCATCGGTGGGAGATCTCCCCGCGATTCGCCACCGCCCGAGCGGAGGCCGGGGATCTCTCCGCGTTGGCCGGGCTGCCGCACGACGCGGTACTCGTGATCGGCGACGCGGCCCTGCTACTGGCGGCGCAGGGCGTCTATCCGGTGCGGCTCGACCTCGGCCTGGAATGGCGGAGCTGGACTGGGCTGCCGTTCGTCTTCGCGGTGTGGGCGGCGCGACGGGATGCCGCGCCGGCGCCGGTGCGAGCGGTGCATCAGCGGCTGCTGGAGTCGCGCGCGTGGGGGCTGGCGCACCTGGACCTGCTCGCCCTCGAGGCCGCGCGGGCGACGGGGGTGGAGGAGGAGGTGTGCCGGGCGTATCTGGGGGACTTGGACTACGCCCTGTCCTATCGGCACCTGGCCGGGCTGACCGATTTCTTCCGCCGCCTGGCGCAGGACGGGATGGTGCCGGACGGGTCGCTGTCGTTCATCTCCGCGGCGTGAGATACTTCATCTCCTAGCGGAGTACTTCATCCCGAGCGAAGCGAGGGACCTACCGCGCCCTCGGGATGTGGCAAGGCAGAAATCGTAAAGGACAGGTACCATGACGGTTACCGACCGCACCTCAAGTGACTTCCGGGCCGCCCTCGACCTCTACGAGCACGCTTCGCTGCTCGAGCTCGGGCGCCTCGCCGACGCCGAGCGCCGGCGCCACCACCCCGAGAGCACGGTCACCTACATCATCGACCGGAACATCAACTACACCAACGTCTGCGTCGCCGATTGCAAGTTCTGCGCGTTCTACCGCCGCCCCCGGAACCGCGAGGGCTACGTCCTCAGTTTCGAGGAGATCGGGGCCAAGATCGACGAGTGCAAAGCGATCGGCGGCGTCCAGATCCTGCTCCAGGGTGGCCACAATCCGTACATCCCCTTCGAGTGGTACCTCGAGCTGATGCGCTACATCAAGCGCAACCACCCGATCCACATCCACGGCTTTTCCCCGAGCGAGGTGGTGTTCTTCAGCGAGCGCTACGGTCTCTCCGTGCCCGAGGTCGTGCGCCAGCTCAAGGCTGCCGGCCTGGACAGCATCCCGGGCGGTGGCGGTGAGATCCTGGTGGACGCGATCCGCCAGCGCGTCGCCCGGAAGAAGGCGCAGACCGAGGAGTGGTTGGGGGTTCAGGAAGAGGCGCACCGTCAGGGCATGAAGACCTCGGTGACGATGATGTACGGCCTGGGCGAGAGCAGCGCCGACCGGATCGAGCATCTCTTTCGGGTGCGCGAGCTCCAGGCCCGCACCGGCGGGTTCACCGCGTTCATCTGTTGGCCGCTCCAGCCCGAGGGAACGCCGGAGATGTCGCACTATCAGAAGACCGACGCGGTGACCTACCTCCGTACCCTCGCCATCGCCCGCATCATCCTCGACAACGTGCCCAACCTCCAGTCCTCCTGGGTGACGATGGGCCACAAGGTGGGACAGATCGCGCTCCGCTTCGGCGCCAACGATTACGGCAGCCTGATGATGGAGGAAAACGTCGTCTCGGCCGCGGGGACCACCTACCGCACCACGCTCTCGGAGATCGACCGACTGATTCGCGATGCGGGTTACGACCCTCGCCGCCGCCGCCAGGATTACTCGCTCATCGACGATAGGGAAGTGGCGGCGTGAGGGGCGGTACGCCGCCGTCCCGCCCATGATCCGCGTCGGCATCGGCTACGACTCACACCGCTTCGTCACCGGCCGTCCGCTCGTCCTTGGAGGAATCACCATTCCGCATGGGCGCGGGCTGGCCGGCCACTCCGACGCCGACGCGGTGGCGCACGCGCTGACCGATGCGATCCTTGGCGCGGCCGGGGCGGGCAACATCGGCCAGCTCTTTCCCGACGACGATCCGCAGTGGCGGGACGCCGACTCGATGGAGCTCCTCCGCACCGCGCATGAGCTGGTGCGGGGCCGGGGGCACGCCGTGGTGCAGGCCGATCTCACCGTCATCGCCGAGGCGCCGAAGCTGGGCCCCCATCTCGGTGCCATGGGCGCCGCGCTGGCCGCGCGGCTCGGCCTCGGACCCGGCGCCATCAACGTGAAGGCCAAGACCAACGAAGGGATGGGGTTCATCGGCCGCGGCGAGGGTCTGGCCGTGATCGCCGTCGCCACGCTGGAGGCGAGCTGATCGAGTCGCTGCTGGCGTGGCTCTCCCAGCTCCCACCCGCCACCGTCTACATCGTTCTCGCTCTACTCGCCGCCGTGGAGAACGTGGTGCCGCCGGTGCCCTCGGACGCGGCGGTCGCCCTGGGGGCCTTCCTGTCGCACCGGGGGCTGACGGAACCGTTCGCGGTCTTCCTGGTGACCTGGACCGCGAACCTGCTCGGCGCCGCCGCGGTCTACGTCGCGGCCCGGCGCTATGGTCGCAGACTCTTCGCCACCCCGACCGGTCGGCGGCTGCTCGCGCCCAGATCGCTGGCGCTGATCGAGCGGGAGTACCTCCGCTTCGGCACCGCGGGAATTTTCATCAGCCGCTTCCTGCCCGGCATCCGCGCCGTGGTCCCCCCGTTCGCCGGGCTGGTCGGCCTCGGGGCCTGGCGCACGCTGATCCCGATGGCGATCGCCTCCGCCATCTGGTACGGCGGCATCACGCTGCTCGGCTCGTTGATCGGCGCCGAGTGGGAGCGAATCGTCGGCCTAATGTCCGACGTCAATCGCACGCTCGGCATCGTGACGGTGGTGCTGATCGCCGGCGGGGCCGTCTGGTACTGGAACAACCGGCGCCGGCGCGCCGGCGAACGCGTGTGGCACGCCACCCGAGATGCGCTCGACCCCGCAGCGCCCACTTTCCTCGCCGGGACCGACATCGCGGAGGGCTCCGCCCGGGAGGCCGCGGCGATGCTGGTGCTGGAGCTGGCGTACGCCGATCCGGTGCTGACCGCCGCCGACCGCGACCTGGTCGCGAGTCACCTCCGGGCACGCTGGGGGTTGTCCGGCGGTGGCGCGCCGCCCGAGCCCGGGCCCGAGGAAGACCGGCGAACCCGCTTCTCGCACTACGCCGACCGGCTCCGGCAGCGGTTCGGCCGAAGCCAACGGCTGGAGTTGGTGGAGCGGGTCTGGGCCGTCGCCTTCAGCGACGGCAGCGCGATCGGAAGTCACGAGGACCGCCTGATGCACCTCGCCGCCGAGCTGCTCGGCATTGGGCCCACCGAGGTGGTGGAGCTGCGCCGGCGGCTCCGGGCGCAGCAGCAGGGATGACCGCGCCCGCCGTGCGCGAGCGGGTGGACCACGCCTTCTGGCTGGAGGGCTTCCGCGACTTCCTCTCGCTCGAGTCGGGGCACAGCGCCAATACGGTGGAGGCCTACCTTCGCGATCTCCGGCGGTTCGGCGAGTTCGCCCTGGCGCGGGGGGTCGACGATCCCTCCAGCGTCACCCGCACCCATCTCCGCGATTTCGTCTACCTGCTGAAGGACTTAGGGCTCAGCGCGGCCACCATCCGCCGCGAAGTGTCGGCCATTCGCACCTACTACGGCTTCCTCGTCGGCGAAGGACGGGTGAGCGACGACCCGAGCGACCGGCTGGAGACGCCGCGTCGCGGACGGGTGCTGCCCGATACCTTGAGCGTCCGCGAGATTGAGGCGCTCCTCGCGGCGCCGGGGATCGACGAGCCCTTGGGCTGGCGGGATCGCGCCCTGCTCGAGCTCGGCTACGGAGCCGGGATGCGAGTCTCCGAGCTGTGCGGCCTGGGACTTACCGACCTGCTGCTGGGCGAGCAACTGGTGCGGGTGTTCGGCAAAGGCGGGAAGGAGCGGTTGGTGCCGCTGGGGCGGAGCGTCATCGGCTCGGTCTCGGTGTATCTCCACACCCGACGGCCTAAGATCGATCGCGGCAGGAGCCGCGGGCGGGTGCTGCTCAACGCCCGCGGCGAGCCGCTCTCGCGGGTGGGGGCGTGGGGTATCGTGAAGCGTGCCGCGGAGCGCGCCGGAATACGCAAGCGAGTCACTCCCCACACCCTGCGGCACAGCTTCGCGACCCACCTGCTGGAGGGAGGAGCAGACCTGCGTTCGGTGCAGGAGATGCTCGGACATGCCGACCTCTCGACCACCCAGATTTACACCCACGTAGACCGGGAGTACCTGCGCTCGGTTCACAAGCAGTACCACCCGCGAGGTTGAGGCT
>JACCSE010000146.1 GCA_013813145.1 Gemmatimonadales bacterium | reverse complement strand
GACCACCGTTGCGCGCGGCGCCGCGGCATTGCTCGCCGAGTTCATCGCGGCCTGCCCCGGACTGGAACTGAGAGAAGGGGACGTTACGCGGGTGCAATGGGGGCGGCTGCCGCTCAAGGCGGGACTCGAGCCGGGCCGACCCGATGCGCTGGCCGACCGTCCTCGGGTTCGGGATCACGCCGCCGATGGCGCGCGACAACTATTATCCGTGGAAGGCGTGAAGTACACTACGGCTCGCCGGGTGGCCGCCCACCTCGTGGATCGGATCGTCCGCGATCTCGACGTCCGCGATCCAGGATGCCGCACGGCCGAGACGGCGCTGGTCGGCGCGTACGACGTTCCGGCGGGGGATCCGAGACTCGAGCCGCGTATCAGGGAGGCGGTCCAGGACGAGATGGCGCTCACGCTCGCTGACGTGGTATTCCGGCGCACCGGCCTGGGCGAACCCCCCGGGCCCGACCGCGATTCCGTGGCCGTGGCGGCCCGGCTCGTGGGTCTCGAGCTGGGATGGGATGCCGCCAGGCAAGCGGCAGAGATCGAGGACGTCGTGCGGCAGGCCCGGGATCCCGCGGCCGCGCCGCCGGAGGCGGTGGCTTGAGAATCCTGCTCCTGGCACCACATC
Organism: Gemmatimonadales bacterium; assembly: GCA_013813145.1. Classification (GTDB taxonomy): domain Bacteria; phylum Gemmatimonadota; class Gemmatimonadetes; order Gemmatimonadales; family GWC2-71-9; genus CAVVWJ01. Next base: position 1,816 of record JACCSE010000146.1, on the reverse strand, counting down.
CGTTCTATCAAGCGCGGGGAACGCCCATTGCCGTGAAGACGGTGCTGGAGTTCCTCAGCGCGCGCGGTCATCAGGTAGACGTTCTGACCTATCACGAAGGCATGGACGTCAGCATTCCCAACTGCCGCATCCACCGGATCCCGCGGGTGCCCGGCGTCAGCAACATCCGGCCCGGCTTCTCGTTCAAGAAGGTCGTGTGCGACGCTGTCATGTTCGGCAGTTGTCTCCGGATGATGCGCCGCAACCGCTACGACCTGGTGCACGCGGTGGAGGAAGCGGCGTTCATCGCGGTCGCCATGAAGTCGCTCACCGGGGTTCCCTACGTTTACGACATGGATTCGTCGCTCGCCGAGCAGATGATCGAAAGATTCCCCCGGCTGGAGCTGGCTTATCCCGCCCTGCGCCGGTTCGAGGCCGCGGCGGTGCGGCGGAGCGCCGGAGTGCTCACCGTGTGCGCCGCATTGGAAGACGTCGCCCACGGGCACGCGCCGGGCACGCCGGTCGGGCGGGTGGAGGACACGACCCTGCTTTCGGGCATTTCGAGTTCCAACGGCACCGCGCTGCTGCCGAGTGAGACCGCCGGGGCGCCGGTGGCCATGTACGTGGGAAATCTGGAGCATTACCAGGGGATCGATCTGCTGCTCGAAGGGTTCCGGCACACGCTCGCCCGAGTGCCCGACGCGCGGCTGGTCATCGTCGGGGGACGGGACGACGACATCGCGCGTTATACGGAGCGATCCCAGACGCTTGGGATTCGCCCGGCGGTACTCTTCCTCGGGCCGAAACCGGTGACGGTGCTGGCCGACCTGCTCCGCGAAGCGGACGTGCTGGTGTCCCCCCGGCTCAAGGGACTGAACACGCCCATGAAGATCTACTCGTACCTGGATTCCGGCACCGCGGTGCTGGCAACCCGGCTCCCGACCCATACTCAGGTGCTCGACGATCGCACGGCGTATCTGGTCGACCCCGAGCCGGTTGCATTGGGCACCGGACTGGCGGTCCTGCTCGGGGATCCCACGCTGCGCCAGCGCCTGGCGTCCCATGCCAAGGCCTACGTCCAGCGCGAGTTCACTCCCGAGGCGGCGCGCCGCAAGCTGGACGCGTTCTACGCCATGGTGGAGTCCCACGCGGGCCGGGCGGGCGCGTGAGGCGCCTCTGGCGCTCACCGACCCTTCGAACCGCGGTTGTCTATGGCGCTGGGGGCTTGGGCTTCACCGGGGCGAACCTCATCCTCGCCCGGGTACTGCCCCCGGCCGAATACGCCCTGCTTACCCTGGTCGTGGCACTGGTCAACCTGGGATATGCCCTGGCCCCGATGGGGGTGGACGGGATCGTCAACCGCCGGCACCTGGAAGCGGGGCCGCGGCTGCTCACCCGAGTCCTGCTCTTCGGTCTCTTCATGGGGTTGGGCTTCGCGACCTTGGGCGCGGTGGCGTATCAGATGTCGCTCGGGCTGGTGGCGATGATCCTGCTCTCGATCATCGCGGGCGGCGGGCTCCAGGTGGCATCGGCGAAGTTTCAGAGCGAGCAGCGGTATGGCCCCTCGCTCGCGTTACTCCAAAGCAACAACCTCGTCCTGCTCCTCGCGGCGCTGGTCACGGTGGCGGCGGGAGTGCGCGAGGCGTGGCCCGCGCTCCTGGTCTCGACCCTTGGGTGGGTCGGCGTCGCGGGGTGGGGATGGGCCGTCCTGCTCCGGGAGCGTCACGCCAAGCCCCACGGCGAGGTCCAGTTCTCCATGGGCGAGGCACTCTCCTACGCCGGGGTGCAGGCCACCGGACTCATATTGATCCAGCTCGAGCGCCTCGTCCTGCCGCAC
>JACCSE010000142.1 GCA_013813145.1 Gemmatimonadales bacterium | reverse complement strand
CGGCGGCGGAGGACGTGGCGAAGACGGTGCAGTTCATCCGAAATCAGGTGCGCGAGGTGTCCCACACCATGGAAGCCGGCTCGGCGAAGGTGCAGGGAATCGAGACGGTCGCCGCGGCGGCGGCACGGGCGCTGGAGCAGATTTCGAGCGCGGTCGGCGAGGTGCACGGGGCCGCGGGAGAGGTGGAGCGCGAGGCGGTGGCGAACCGGAGAATCGTGGAGGAGCTGGGTCTTCGCACTCAGGAGGTGAGTCAGGCCGCCACGGAGCACGCCTCGGCGAGCGAGGAGGTCACAGCAGCCGCGGAGGAACAGAGCGCCAGCACCGAGGAGATGGCCGCGGCGGCCGGCGAGCTGCTCCAGGGGTCGACAAGGCTGACGGCGCTCATGCAGGAGTTCAGGACCTAGGAGCGGCGCCTCGCCTTTGCCGCCTTCTTGACGGTCTTCACCTTCTTGACCGCTTTGACCGGCTTTACCGTCCTCGTCTTGGCCTTGGCCCGCTGAGCCTTTTCGCGGTCGGCCGCGCGGTCGACCCGCTTCTGCTGCGCGGCGTGCACTTCAGCCAGGATCCGGTCGCCCTCGTCCTGGGCGAGCAGGCTGCGACGCGTCGCGTAGCGCACCAGCTCCTCGGCATCGGCGACATTGAACTCCGTCAGGCGGGCCGCGGCCCGGATGACACTGCCCAGCGCATCCGCCACCGGACTGCGCAGTACGTTGGCAATTCCGGGAAGGGTCTCAAGCAACGTCGAGATCTGTGAGCCGCCAAGTTCCGACACCACGGTACTCCTCCTTACCTGCGCGTCCAGAGGGCAGGATGGTCGCCCCCTCACCGGCCCGAATTCTCGCACCACACGGGACCGAACGCTAGTAGTATAATAGCATACCACTATCACACTTGCCCACAAACTGGCCCCGGGGTGGCGTCCCCGGGGCCGGACCTTCTTTTCAGGTGCTTGGAATCTAACTGCTTAGCTACCTCACCCGCAGCTCTCCCCGCATGTCGTACGCGCGGTGCGGTAGACAGAAGAAGCGGTAGGTTCCGGCCGGCAAAGCCGGCACAGTCAGCCGGTACTCCGCTCCGTTTTCGGTTAGAAGGGGGCTGCTGAGGTCGGCCGAGCGCCGGGGCATCGAGGCGTTCAGGGCCTGACGGGCCGTGGCTGGCAGCCCCTTTGCCTCGAACACCACGCTGTGGGGCGCCCCGTTCACCAGCTTGAACACCAGCACGTCTCCGGGGCGCGCCGTAACCGTTGCGGGGCTGAAGGCGTATTCGCCGCTCTTGGAGTCCGCTTCCAGTCGCACTTCGTGGGACGACTGTGCCTCCACGGTGACCGTCGCTCCTCCGGCCAACGCCAGGGCGACACCTATAGTCTTCACCGATCGACGCATACGTCCTCCTATAGTCTCAGACCCCGCGGGGCACACCTTTGCGCGCTCACGAAGATCCCGATAGATTGGTATGGAGGTTGGGGTAAGCTACTTTCGTGCCATCGGACCCAGCCGGAAGGGCAGTCTCGTGGGACGCAGGGGTGTGAAGGAGTATCGCGCGCCGGAAGCGCTGATTCTGATCGCCGCGGATCGGGACCAGAAACCGTTGGTCTGTCCGTCCTGCGGCTCTGCTGAGGTGGAGCGCATTCCCCTTCGAACCCCGGACGAGCTCCAGGGCGGCCGGGTGACCCTCCACTGCAGTACCTGCAGCCGCACCGCCGCCTACATCCCCCGCGCAGTCAGCAGCGCGGTTCTTCCAGAAGCTCCCCGACAGCACCACTGATAGGTCGCGGACTCATTCCGGCGCCGTGAAGATCCTTCCCCACCTGACGGCGGTGAGGAATGGGATCGAGCGCCAACTGTTGGGATCGTAGCTGAAGTAGACCACCAACGGACGCCCGCGAACGTTCTCCCGAGGGAGGAACCCCCAGTACCGCCCGTCGTACGAGCTGTCCCGGTTGTCGCCCATCATGAAGAAGGAATCGCGCGGGACGACGATCGGCCCCCACTCCTGGAGATCCGGTTCATACCCCGCGGTGTCACGCTGCACCAGGTGCGGTAGTTGCCATTCCCGCATCTTGGCGCGCTGGATCGGCTCTTCAGTTCGCGACAGATCAGCGTGCAAGGCGTAGGGCTCGTCCACCCGCCGCCCGTCCCGATACAATTGCCCCTGCTCCATTCGCAACGTGTCCCCCGGCATCCCGATCAGCCGCTTGACGACCTTGAGCCCTTCCTCCTCCACGGAGTCGAACACCAGGATGTCGTTCCGCTTGGGCTCGCGAACGGCCGGAAGGCGAGCCTTGATCACCGGCACCTCGGCACCATAGAGCGCCTTGTTCACGAACAGAAAGTCCCCGATCAACAGGGTGTTTTCCATGCTTCCCGACGGGATCCGGAACGCTTCCACCAGAAAAGTCCGGAGAAAGAACCAGACGACGAGGGCGACTGCGATCGACTTGGTCCATTCCCAGAGCCAAGTGAGCAGCGAACGAGTCTGCGTCTGTTGGGCAGTGCCTGCGGTCATGCGGCGTCCAATGGGTGTCGGGCGGTGGAATATAACGGGGATTCCGGCGGGTCAGGCCACGTCGCGAACCGCGACCAGGACCTTGGCGGGGTGCCGAGCGGCAGTGGTTACTCGGGTCCAGTGCCGGTGTAACCGGCCGTCGGGGCCGATCCAGACAGTGGAGCGGATGACTCCAATCACTTTCCTGCCGTACAGCGCGTCGCGAAAGCCGCAGGCCTGTTTGGTGCGGCCTGGGGTATCGTCGGCGGGATAGAAGGGCGGATCTGCTCCGCCTCGCTCGAGTGATTCTCGCGCAAGGTCCCTCGCTCCGCTCGGGATGAAATAGCGACCGGTCGGCCGACTCTCACGGCAGCACCGCGACCCCCGCCCTCACCGCGTGGCGAGACCGGACGATCGGAGACTCGCCCCCCACCACCAGACTTCCATCCAGCAAGTTCCACGTCGCCACCCCATCCTCCGACGCGGGCTCCAGCAGGTAGGCGGCGAGCAGCCCTAGCGGCTGATCGGTAGAGACCAGGAACCATCCCCGTTCCACTTGACCCGGCTGAGCCGCACCCCAGCGGCCCTCGAGCGCAACCGGACGGTGGCCCTCGAACGGCTGCCCTTCCGTGACGCCGTCGATCTTGAACCGTTCCACCTCCCCCAGCCAGCGCTCCGCCAGCCGGCCCACCACGATGCCGTGCCGGCGGAGCAGCTCCGCGATCGGTGTAAGGGTGGCCGGAAACAGGTATGCCGCCGGGCGAGCTTCCCGCCGGGCGGCGACGAATCGGTCGTACACCGGCATACGGATGGTTCGGAAGACGCCGGTACGGCGGCGGCGGGCGTAGCCGCCGTCGCCCTCGCCCGCCGGCTCGGTGAGCTCGGCCACGACGTCCCGCGCCACCGGAGGCCCGAGCGCCGAACGGACCGTCACGGAATCGGGCCGCGATTTATCCGATCTCCGGACCACCGACCGGATCGTCGCTCTTTCCTCGGCGGCGAGACTGAGGATCTCGCGGGCGAAGTTGTACGTCGCCGAGACCCGGGTCGCGAAGTCGGCGTTGCTGTAGGCTTCGCTCAACACGGCCAGGCGGCCCCGCAACCCGATCCAGTTGGTTCCGAAGCGCGGCCGGGCATCGTAGGTCTCCCAGCCTTGATTCAGCGAGTCCGGGTCCTGGTTGCGGAAGTTCCCGTACAGGAACGTTGCCTGGCGGTGCCGGCGAGCCATGCGTTCCCGGAGCGCCGGGAGAAACCGATCCCGCACATAGGCGGTCGCCGGCGTATCGTTGGGACTGAGCCCCGGAGCGTAGGTCAGGACGTAGCCGTGATGGCTTCCGTTGGTGGTGTGCAGATCGACGACCAGCTCCGGATTCCAGGCGCGAAGCAGCGCCGCCGCACCCCGGGTCTCCGGCGCTTCCATTTTCACGTAATCGCGATTGAGGTCGAGCCCGCGGCCGTTGACCCGACGGCCCACGACCGGAGGACCGTTCTGCCCGGGACGATTCTCCGCTCCGGAAGCGACGTGCTCGTTGCCGTCGGCGTTGTAGATCGGAACGACGAGGAGAACCAGGCTGTCGAGGAGCGGCGCCAGCCTGCCGACCGTGAGGTCGCGCAGCAGCATCAACGCCGCCTCTTTCCCCTCGACCTCGCCTCCGTGGATGTTTCCCTGGATGTAGACGACGGGCTTTCCGCCCCGCCGTGCCGCTGCCGGATCCGCTACCAGCGGCCTGGACGCGATGACGAGGGGAATCGGGCGCCCCTCCGCGCTCGTGCCGAGCGTGTCGAGCCGGAGATCCGCCCTGAGACGTTGGAGCGAGTCGAGGAAGGCGGTTACATCCGCGTACGAGGAGGTCTGCCGATACCCGGTGCGCTCCGCGCGGGTGGACTGTGCGCCGAGTGGTTGGGTGAGACCCAGAAGCAGCAGGAGCCACGGACCCTGGAGGTACGCATGGGTCACGACGCGAGCAACCCTAGCGCCGCTCGCCGGTATCCGCGGCCTGGCCGCCGAGCTGGGCGGCTTCGGTGCCTGCCTGCGGCAAGCGATCGATCACCTTGGCCGCGACCGGCGCGCCTTCGGCCAGCCGCTCCTGCCCGGCGACGACGACCTGTTCCCCCGCCTCCACCCCGCTCCGCACTTCCACGAAGCCCGGGGTGCGGATGCCCAGCTCCACCTGCCGGCGTGACGCCTTGCCGCTATCAGCGACCCACACGAACGTAGCGCCCTGAAGCGGGAGCACGGCGTCCTCGGCAATGACGACAGCGTCCGGACGGACCGCGGTGGCAAGCCGAACTTCGATGAACATCCCCGCCTGAAGCTCGCGCCGCGGATTGGGCACCTGCGCTTTTACCGTGATCGTGCGGGCCGGAAGCTCGACGATCGGGTCCACGAAGTCCACCCGTCCGGTGAACTCTTTGCCCGGCAGTGCCGCTACCCGGAAGGTCACCTGCTGTCCCACCTTGAGTCGCTCCGCATAGCGCTCCGGCACCTGGAACGCCGCCCGATGGGGCGACACCGTCTGGATGGTGACGAGCGGGGAGCTGGTGGTCACGTAGTCCCCCAAGCTCACGGAGCGCTCGCCCAGGACGCCGGAGAAGGGCGCGCGCACCACGGTGCGGTCGAGCCGCACCTTGAGCAGGTCGAGCTGGGCCTCGGTACTGCGCGACATCGCTTCGGTGCGCTCCAGCTCGGCCTGGCTTGACGCCTTCTGCCCCAGCAGATCGCGGGTGCGGGTGAGCGCCTGCCGGGCGAGGTCGCGGTCGGCCTCGGCGCGAGCGACCTCGGCCTTGAGCTCGGCGTCGTCCACCTTGAACAAGGGGGTTCCCCGCCTCACCTCGCTGCCCTCGCGCACCAGGATCCGCGCGATGCGGCCCTCGATATCCGGACGGAGCTCCACCGACTGCATCGCCTCGATCTGACCGGTGGCGAGGATGGCATCCACCACGGTGTCGGCGCGCGCCACCACGACTTCCACCGGCATCGCCGGCGGGCCGCCCCCGCCGCCGGGTCCGCCCGGCGCTCCGGGTTCGCCCTCGGGTTGCCCCCCAGCGCTGTTGCAGCCGGCGAGGAAGACCACTGACGCTGCGACTGCCAGGATCGGTCTCACGGTACGTCCTTATCTGAGAAGAGTCTGCGGCCCAGGATGGCTTCGAGGCCGGCAAGCGCGAGCCGGGTCTGATAGCGCGACTGCACCAGATCGGCTTCTGCCTCCGCCAGGCCGAGCTGCGCGTCGAGGAGATCGAGGATCTCGCTGGCGCCGGCGCGATACCGCATCTCCTGCATCCGATAGTTTTCCCGCGCCACGGTCCGGCCCACCGTGGCCAGATCGACGGCGGCGCGGCTCGTCTGGTAGCTGTCGTAGGCGGCGCTCACGTCGCGGCGGACCGCGCGCTCCAAGTCTTCGCGAATGGCGCGGGCGACGTCCCGGTTGACCCGGGCGCGGCTCACTTCGATTTCCCGCCGCCCGTTGTCCCAGAGCGGGAACGACAGGCTGAAGGTCACCGAGCTGATGTTCGACGCGCCGGGAAAGATCTGGGTGTCGTAGCGCTGGTGCAGCCCTCCGACGCTGAAGGTCGGCAGGTAGTCGCTGCGCTGGGACCGGAGGCCGGCTTCGGCGGAACGCTCCTCCGCGACCGCGGCGCGGTACTGCGGGCCCTGGTCCAGCGCCGCCCGCAGCGCTTCGGGCAACGCGATCGGCAGCTCGGGCGCGGGCGTGGTATCGAGCGGCTCGGCATCGACCGGACCCAGGGCGCCGACCCGGCGCCCCAGCTCCAGGCGGGCGTTCCGCAGGGCGTTCCGCTGGCGCAGCAGGTCGACGCCGGCGCGAGTGAGCTCGAGCACGAGCTGCAGCGAGTCGGTCTGGACCGCGGCCCCCGAGGCGACTCGGGCGCGTGCGACGCCGAGCCCTTGGCGGGCGCGGTTGACCCGCTCCTGGGAGACCCGGGACAGTTCCTGGCTCACCAGCACGTCGTAGTAGCTCGACTCGGTCTCCAACGCGGCTCGGAACCGCTGGTCCAGCTCGCCGGCCTCGGCGCTCTCCAGCTCGGCCCGGGTGCGGGACAGCTCGGAGAACTTGCGGAGGCTGAAGATTTCGTACTCCGCGCTCGCCCGGCCCACGACGAGGGTGCTGGTCGGGTTGGTCGGGTCGGCCGGGTTGAAGAAGTTCTCGGAGTACTTGGTCTCGTCCAACCCGACGGCGACCGACGGGATGAAGAAGGCGAGCCTGGCCGCGCGACGGCCCCACTCGGCGTCCTCGATCTGGCCCAGCGCGCGCACGTAGTCGGGGTCCAGCCGCGCCGAGCGGCGGATCGCTTCATCGAGGGCGATCCGGGGCACGGTGTCCACCGGAATCGAATCGGCGACCACCGCTCCGGGCGCCCCGGCCGTGACTTGAATCACGAGCAGCAGCGCGAGCATCACTCCGCCTCCGCCGGCGCATAGCCCGCGCGCGCGGCCGGCGCCCGCCGGCGCATGCGGACCTGGAGCCCCTCGAAGATCACGTACACCGCCGGCACCACGTACAGGGTGAGCAGCGTCGAAAAAACCAGTCCGCCGACGATGGCGTAGCCCAGCGGGCGCCGGCTCAGCGAGCCGGCGCCCAGCCCGAGCGCGATGGGGAGCGCACCCATGACCGTCGCCACCGAGGTCATGAGGATGGGACGGAGCCGGATACGGCCGGCCTCCTTCACGGCCTCGATGGTCGGCATTCCCCGCTCCTTGAGCTGGTTTATGTACTCCACCAGCAGGATCGAGTTCTTGGTCACCAATCCGATCAGGAGGATCATTCCGATCTGGCTGTAGACGTTGAGCGTGGAGCCGGCCAGCT
>JACCSE010000139.1 GCA_013813145.1 Gemmatimonadales bacterium | reverse complement strand
ATCGCGGCGTGTCCCAGGACCTCGAGCAACTCGCGGGTGCGGCGTTCGCTGTCCTTGACGGCGGCGACGGCCTCCTCCTCCGCCAGCAGCAGCCGCTCGGTCAGCGCCAGCTCAGCGTTGGCGCGGTCGGCGGCAGCGCGCTCGGCGTCGGCCTGTCGCACGATCCGCGCGACCCAGAACGCGGCGGCGAGCGACAGCCCGATGAAGAGCGCGACGTAGAGCAAGAGCCCGATGTGGACCTGGTAGATCCCCAGGCGGAGCGCGTGGATGCTGCCGGCGGCGAAGAGGAGCGGCAGCATCACCGCGAGCGGCAGCAGGCGGCGGAGCAGGACGGTGCTCGGATCGCGGGCAAGCAGCAGCGCCGTGACCTCCGGCTCGTGAGTGCTGAGCGCGACGCCGAGCGCGAGCAGAAACAGCGCGAGGGTGGCGTGGAGCGCGATCGCCACTCCGGGCGCCAGGGCGTACAGCTCGGGGACCCCGAAGAGGTGACCGGCGAGTGCCATGACCGGCAGCAGAACCGCGCCGATGACCGCGGCCAGGCGCGCGCGCCGAACGACCGGATCGCGGGCGATCCGGATGGGGAGGAGCAGAAGGCCGGTGAGAAAGAACACGGCGGCGCTGATGGGCGGTGGCCTGCCGGGGAACGCACCGCCGAAGTAGGCGACCGCGTCGGGGAAGAGAAGCGTGTCGATGCCCAAGCTCACGCCGAGCGCGTACTCGATCAGAACCATCGCCGCGATCAGCGTCGCGGCGCCGGCGGTGCCGTACTCGAGGGGGACGAAATCCAGGCGAAGAGCGAACAGAGCCATGCCGGTGAGGACGAACAGCACCGCGATCAGCGGATCGGTCGGCGGAAGGTACGCGCTTCCCAGGCCGAAGAAATATCCTTCGAGCACCAGGACCCCAAAGACGATCGCGACGGTCGCCGCGGCGGCCGGCGTGTAGCGGAGCCTTCTGACGGTCGCGTCCCGATCGGCCATGAGGAGCCGCTCTGAGGGTTTGGGGGAATGGTGAATTATAGGTCGGCTGCTGGCTATCGGCTATCGGCTATCAGCTAACAGCTAACAGCTATCGGTCCTGAAGCACCGAGCCTACGCTCCCTTAACCCGATAGCCGATAGCCGATAGCCGATAGCCGATAGCAGATAGCCATCAGCCTTTACCTCCCGTCTGCCTCCTCCACATCTCCCGCAGCGTCTCCAGCGTGTCCGCTTCGGCCGCGGATTTGTCCGGCCGGTAGCCCTTCACCCGGGCGAAGCGGAGCGCCAACCCGCCGGGATACTGCGGGCTCTCCTGGAGGTCGTTGAACGCGATCTCCACCACCAGTTCGGGCCGCACATGAACGGTGTGCCCGTCCCGCGAGACCTCCAGCTCCAGCAGCCGCTCGGTCTGCCAGGTGAGCAGCACGTCGGTCATCCCCTTGAAGGTCTTGCCCAGCATGACGAACCCGCCCCGCTCCGCGTCGCGCGCGCCGAGGTGAAGATTGCTGAGCCAACCGTGCCGGCGGCCGTGCCCCCACTCGGCGGCGAGCACCACCAGATCCAGGGAGCGGACCGACTTTACCTTGAGCCAGCGGCGGCCCCGCTGGCCCGCTTCGTACGGCGCATCGAGCGCCTTGATCATCACCCCTTCGTGCCCACCGGCCAGTGCCGCCTGGAGGAACTCGGCGGCCACGCCGATCGAACCGGTCACCAGGCGCGGCACCAGGAGCGCCGCGGGAACGGCTTCGGCGAGCCGAGCCGTCCGTTGCCGGAACGGTTGATCCAGCAGCGGCTCGCCATCGAGGTAGAGAAGGTCGAACAGGAAGAGGGTGAGGGGGAGGGTTCCCCGGATGCTCGGGACGTCGAGCCTCCGGCCGAAGCGGCGCATCGTGGTCTGGAAGGGGTGCGGGGTCGCGTCGGGGCGGAGCGCGATCGCCTCTCCTTCGAGGATCACCTCCCGCGCGGGTAACGCGCCGACGGCCTCCACCAGCTCCGGCACCGCCGGAGTGACTTCGTTGAGACGGCGGGAGTAGACTCGGACGTCGCCGCCCGCCTTATGGATCTGAACTCGCGCGCCGTCGAGTTTGTACTCGAGCGCGGCCTCGCCCAGCTCGGTGATGGCCTCTTCCACGGTGTCGGCCGTGCCCGCAAGCATGGGGAGGACGGGCTGGAAAACCCGTACCGAGAACCGGGCGAGTCCCGCGGGACCATCCGCCAGCGCGGCCTTGGCAACCGCCGGCAGGTCCCCCGCCATCATGCAGGCGCGGCGAACCAGCGGCGCCGGAATGCCCGAGGCCCGGGCCACCGCCTCGAGCACGAGGCCCTCCAGCGCACCCTGACGCAGCTCGCCGACCAGAAGTCCGCCCAGGAAGCTCTGCTCGTCCGAAGTAAGACAGATCAGGAGCTCGCCGAGCAGGCGCTCCCGCGCCTTGGCGGAGCCCTTGCCGGAGGTCCCGGCGATGCGGCCGAGCACCGCGTTCACTTCCGCGAGCTCGACCGAGGGCGACTGGGCGGGGCTGGCCGGCATCGCGCTCCGGAACGTCGCCCAGCCCAGGCCAAGCCTGTCCTGCCGGACCGCGCCCGAGAGGTAGGCGGTGGCGATCTCGATTTCGTCGGGCGGGACCGACGCGAGCAGCCCCGCGAGCAACCCGACCTTGTCGCGTCGTCCGGAGGTTTCCGAGAGCCGACGCGAGGTCTCGACGAGCGCCGCGAACTTCAGCTCGGGTGACTCAGCGAGTACACGTAGGCGGCCACCGCCCGGACCTGCGCGTCGCTCAGCGTCGCACCGCCCTTCGGCGGCATCGGCGCCGGCGCCTTCTTGGGCTGCGGCACGCCGGTGGTCACCGTCTTGACGATCCCCTCGTAGCTCCCGTCGGTGTTGAGCCACTCGCCGTCGGTGAGGTTGGGTCCCACGGGGGTGCCCTTGGCGTCCGGTCCGTGGCAGGCGGTACAGGCCGCGCCGCCCACCTGGCCATGGAAGATGCTGTCGCCCTGGGCGATGAGCTGGGGTGAGGCCGGCCCCGACGCGCCACCACCACGAGCCGGCGCCGCGGGGGCGGCCGCCGTGTCGGCCGGTGCTGGCGAGCCGCCGGTATCGGGCGGTGTCGGCGTGGCAGCGGGTGCCGCCGCTCCAGTGGTGGTATCGGATCTTGCCGCGCCCGCCCCGTCACCTCCGCCGCATCCCGACAGCAGAAACAACACGCTGGCCATCGAGGCCGCTCCCGCCAAAGTTCTCGCCGACATGGATTCCTCCACCTTACGAGTTGTGGACGCCCAACTTGGCCGGCCCGCCGGATTCGGGCGGTGTCGGCGCTCACGGCTCATCTGAGCCGAACGATCTTCCCCACCGATGGAACTCGGCTTCCGTTCAACAGGAACAGCATGTAGTACCCGGGAGGCGCGCCGTTGGGACTCGCCGGCGCGGAGACGTCGATCCCGCCGTTCGCCCCCGTGAAGCCGAGCCAGGTGAAACGCTGGCCCATGTCGAAGGCGTGGGTTACCGAGCCCAGCGCGACGAGACTCACTTTGGCGATGCCGGTCGGGGTGGGAGTGCCGACGAAGAAACTCCTCCCGTACTCGATCGACGAAGGAGTGCTGGAGATGCCGGGCCGCGCCCCCTTGAACAGGTAGGGAGGCGAGAACAGCTCGGCGTTCCGCTGTGGGGGTGCGGGCTCCCCCGTCGGCTGAAGGGCATCGCCGCTCCCGGCGTGCAGCACCCGGCCATCGGGCAGGAGCAGCGAGGTCGCGTGATAGGTCCGGTTGACGGCGTTGCTCGCGAGCGAGGTCCACACGCCGGTCTCCGGGTCCCAGATCTCGGCCACCCGCACCGCGAGGCTCGGCTCGTTGAACGTCGTGCCGCTGCTGCCGCCGGTCACCAGCACCTCGCCGGTGGGCAGGACGGTCGCGTTCAGGTGCCGCCGCGGATGCGCCATCGAGCCGGTCCACTGCCAGGCCGGCGCCGCCCGGTTCAAGTCGATGACTTCGGCGGTGCGGGTGGTGCGTCCCCCGCCGGCGTAGAGCACCTTGCCCGGCAGGTACATCACCGCCGAGCCGTAGTCGCGGCCGGCGAACTTGCGCAATCCCACCGTGCTCCACGAGCCGGAGCCGGAGGTGGTGAGATAGAGCGTCGCGCGCTGCTCTCCAGCGTAGAAGATCCGGCCGTTCGGCGCCAGGAAGGTGCGGGGGTAGTAGGGCAGCGTACGGAGGGCACCGGTCAGCGCCCGCCAGCCGCGGCCGGTCCAGACCTCCGGCACCTGAACGTTCTTTCCGGCCTGGTCCGCCCCGGCGATCACGAGCACGTGGCCGTTTCCCAGGGTGGTGTTGGTCGGATACCAGCGGCCGTACTTCATGGACGGCACCTTTGCCCAGGTCCGGGTGGAGGGCGTAAAGGTGGCCGCGTCACGCAGGCCGTGATTGTCGCTGATGTGGCCGGCCGCCACCAGCAGTCTTCCGTCCGGCAGATGGCTGTGGCCGGCGCAGAACGCCCAGAAAGGGCTGGGCACGACCGAGGTGGCCCGGGTGGACGGGGTCCAGAGGTAGGGATCGCCGGTCTTGCCCCAGCTCAGCACCTTCCCGTCCCGCAGCAGGTGCAGATGCACGCCGACGTTGGGCCAGGAGAACGAGGGACTCCACTGGCCGGCCGCGGCACTGGCGGCGGCGACGGCGGGCAAGCCGGCGATCGGCTCGCATGGGGTGCCGCCATTCTCCCGGACGGCGAGCAGCGAATCGCCGGCGTAGAGCGCCACCGCCTCGCCGTTCAGCACCGTAAACTCCACCTCGGTGAACGGCGGATCTCCGGCGAGCGCGGGGGCCAACCGCCGCTCGCCCCGTTCCTCGCTCCCCCGCACCTCGTAAGCCACCGTTACGGAGTGGGGCAGGGCGTTGACGATGACGAACCGGTTACCGCAGACGTATTCCAACCGGATCGCCGCGTCTTCGGCTCCGGCCGGGGCTGGCGGGCTCTCCGCGGGAGGCGTACGGGGGGACGATTGTGGATCGCAGGCAGCGAGCAGCGCGGCCGGGAGCAGCCAGGTGGTCCGACCGGTGAGCCGGGTGCCGAGCATGTGGTTGCACTCGCGAGGGAGGTGGCAGGCGACGACCTGCCCTATGCTACAGCCCGCATCGGACCCGGGCCAGAGTCTCCAGCGCCCTTCGTACTGTCTCCACGAGGAGGTCACCCGGCACCGGCTTCTGCAGGAATGGCTGGTCGTCCCGCGAAGCGCCCTCGCTGAACGCCGCATCCCGTGGATAGCCCGACATCCAGACCACCGGGAGCTTCGGCCACGTCGCGGCCAGGCGTTCGCCGAGCTCGCGCCCGCCCATCACCGGCATGACGACGTCACTGATCACGAGGTCCACCGCGCCACTCAATCGCTCGATCTGACCGAGGGCATCCTTGCCCTCGCGCGCTTGCACCACCTCGTACCCTTCAGCCTCGAGCGTGCGTACGAGGATGGCGCGGACGACGTCTTCGTCCTCGACCACCAGGATTCGAGCGCGCGGCGTTGCGGCGGCGCGCTGCCGGTCCGGTCGCGACGGAGCGAGGCCCGGCTCGTCGGCGAGGGGAAGCAGCACGGTGAACTTGGCCCCGCTGCCCGGAGCGTTCTCGGGCCAGATATAGCCCTGGCTCTGGGTGACGATGCCGTGCACGGTGGCGAGCCCGAGGCCGGTGCCCCTGCCGACCTCCTTGGTGGTGAAGAACGGTTCGAACAGGTGCGGGAGGTGTTCCGGCGCGATGCCGGTCCCGGAGTCGGTCACCACGAGCACGGCGTACCGGCCCGGGGCTACAGGTGTGCCGGCGACGGCGTCCAGCTCCCCCACTCCCACCTCACGATCGGCGGTGTCGAACGCCAGCTCTCCACCATCCGGCATCGCATCGCGGGCGTTGATCGCCAGGTTCATCAGCACCTGGAGCAGCTGGCCCCGATCCACCCGCACCCAGATTGGGTCCGGTGACGCGCGGAGCAGCGTGTCGATGTCGGAACCGAGGAGCCGGCGCAGCATCGCCTGCGTGTCTCGCATGGCATCGTTCAGATCCAACGTGTCGGGCACGAGCACCTGCTGCCGGCTGAAGGCGAGCAGTTGGCGCGTCAGACTGGCCATACGCTCGGCCGACTTCTGAATCTCCAGTAGATCGTGGCGCGACCGCCCGCTGAGGCCGGCATCCCGCGCCACGAAATCGGCGAAGCCACTCAGCGCGTGGAGCTGGTTGTTGAAATCGTGGGCCAGGCCGCCCGCCAACCGGCCGATCGCCTCCATCTTGGCCGACTGGCGCAGGCGCTCCTCGGTCTGCCGGCGTTCGTGGATGTCTATCACCGAGCCGATGTAGCCGAGGAACTCGCCGGCAGGCCCGAAGCGAGGGGCGGCCGAGTCGATGGCCCAGCGATACTCCCCGTCCGAGCGCCGGAGCCGGTACTCCAGCCGGAACGATTCCTTCCGCTCGTTGGCGGCGAGGAAGGTCTCCTCCGCACGATCGCGGTCGGCGGAATGAATGGCTTCGACCCAGCCGAGATCGAGCCCGGTCTCGGCTGACAGCCCGGTGAACCGGTACCACTGACTGTTGAGGTAGGTGCAGGAGCCGGAAGGATCGGTGATCCAGATCATCACCGGCGCATTGTCGGCCATGTTGCGGAAGCGCGCTTCGCTCTCCCGGAGCGCCTGCTCGGCCCGCTTGTGCTCGATCGCGATGGCGGCCGTGCGGGTCGTGAGCTCTACCAGCCTCAGGTCTTCTTCACTCGGAGGCCCAGCGTCACGATAGTACATCGCGAACGTGCCCATCACGGCGCCGCCGCGGGAGAGGATCGGCGTGGACCAACAGGCTTTCAGGCCGTGAGTCGCCGCCAGGTCGCGGAAATCCGCCCAGAGCGGGTCGCCGGCGATATCGGAGACCCGTACCGGTTGCTTCAGGAACGCCGCCGTGCCGCAGGAGCCGGCCACCGGTCCGATGGCAATGCCGTCCACGCCTTCGTTGTAGGCATGCGGCAGGCTCGGCGCCGCACCGTGTCGCAGATGAGCGCCATCCCCATCGAGCAGCAGGATCGAGCCGAGCAGGCCGGACGGGGACTGACCTTCGATCGTCGCCACCAGCGACGTCAGCACCTCGGAGAGCGGCGCGTCCTGGGCCATGAGCTCCAGTACCCGCCTTTGACCTGCCTGGAGAGACTCGGAACGCTTCCGCGCGCTCACGTCCTCAAATGAAGCGATCGCCCCAACGATCGTTCCGTCCGCATCCTTCAGGGCCGAGAAATTGGCGACGACCGCCAGGTGGGTTCCGTCCGGCCGTTCGATCACGGCTTCCACGTCGGTCGCGGGGAGGCCGGTGCGGAGCACGTCGGCCAGGTGGCTTTGCGCCTGCGGCAGCTCCAGGCCGCCATGCGGCTCCCGACCCCACAGCTCGACGGCCCGGCGGTTGTAGGATTGGACCGCCGAATCGCGGTCGCACACCAGTACCGCGACGGGTATCGAGCGGAAGAGGACGCGCTGGTACTCTTCGCTCCGTGCCAGCGCCGATGCGGCCTGCTGCAATTCCCGGTGCGCCTGGGACTTGGCGTCGAGGGATCGCCACGTCTGGTACGCGCCGGACGCGAAATTACTCAGGCTGGTCATCAGCCTCAGGTCTTCCGCGTCAAAACGACAGCTCCCGTCGTGAGCGATCACCCAGATGGTGCCGACCGCCTCGCCGCCGACGAAAAAGGGGAGCAGGAGGGCTTCATCGATGCCGGGTGTCACTTCCGCCAGGTAGGGAAAGTGGCGCTCGGGGTGAGAAAAGAGCGCCGCGGTGCCGCGGTCGAGGACCGTACCGCAGGGCCCGAACTCGCGCGGGGTGCCGCCCCCGCGGTGGGCGGCCCACCGCCCCGCTACTGCCGGCCAGTAGAAGCTCTTCTTGTCTTCCCGGAGCAGGCTGATCCCGCCCGAGTGCGCGTAGCACAACCGCATGGCCGTTTCCGCGAGCTGGTGGAGTATGTCGTCGGGCGAGGCCGCCATGGCCTTGGCCAACCCGATCAACGCGTGGTTCTCGGCCACATGGTCGGGAGGGCGCGCCGGCCGTCGGTTCAAGTCCGAGGTCGAGATGACGGAATCCAGATCCACGGTCCCTGAGGGAGCGTCCGGGAACGGCTTCCGGTGCACGTCCTCGATCGAATCGGTGTTGCGCATGGCTGCCTGCTCCTGGGGTACGACCACTGCCGATCCCGGCGCAATCTGCCCTGACCCTGCCCACCGTGTGGAAGAGTTGTTGCGGACCTGCTGCAACGTCGAAATGTCTTGGGTGAGACCGGCGACCGCTAGTGGAAAATCACCGGCGCCGCCCGATACCGTACCCGGAAAAGCCACGCCGCGGCGGTGACCGCCATCACATATCCGGCCGTCCCTTCGCGCTCCCGGCGATCCGGAGTAGGATAGGGCGCGGCCTGGGCAGCGGAGGCTGTTCCGGGAGCGGGATAGGCGCGGCCAGCATCCTGTCGGTGCGCGGGTGCTGGGGGCACTGCGTCGCTCCGGTCGCCGCCGCGCGACCACACGCTACGCTGCCAGCGCGCTTGGATCATCGGGCGGAGGCGATGGGGATGGTGCTCCCGGAGGGAGCGTTAGCGCGCCTCAAGGTCCCTGCGCGATCTCCAAGGTCGAAGCGCGCGGCGGCGACCGGAGGGGGCGCCGTCCCCGCGCCGCAGCCGGAGCAGCGATCCCCAGCGCCGCAGCGCTAAGGCGCTTGCGTCGCCGGGACCACCACCCGGAGCGCGTCGCGCGCGATCCGGTATTCCAGCGGAGTCGTAACCGACTTGATTTCCCCATCCGCGGCGATGTGGATCTTCCGCGCGGGCAGATCCAGGCGAAGGCTCTCGACCAGCGCGCTGTCGGCGCCGAAGCTCTTGGCCTCGACCGGCTGGCCCCGCGTCGCCCGGCCGTAGGCCCGCGCGAACCGCCGCGCCTGCCGCCGGCCACGGAGCAGCACCACGTGCAGGCCCCGCGCCCCATCCGGCACCCGC
>JACCSE010000125.1 GCA_013813145.1 Gemmatimonadales bacterium | reverse complement strand
GGAAGCCGGTGCGCTGGCGGATCCGGCCGCCGTCCTTCATCAACCTGGCCAGCCTGCCGCGGATGTGCGAGGGCGCGCTGCTCTCCGACGTGATCGCGATCAACGCCAGCGTGGACATCGTGATGGGAGAAGTGGACCGATGAGCACTCACGGGGGGCACGGCGCCGGCACCGCAATCGCCCCGCACGAACCGGTCTTCGTGGGGCCGACCCGGGCCCGGCTGGAGCAGCTCTTCTCCAAGTATCCGACCAAGCAAGCCTGCCTGCTCCCCGCCCTCTGGATGGTGCAGGAAGCGCGGGGTTGGGTGTCCGAGCAGGCCATCGGCGAGGTGGCGGAGGCGCTCGGCCTGACGCCCGCCTACGTGAAGGGCGTGGTGACCTTCTACACCATGTATCACACCCATCCCGTCGGCCGGCACTTCATCCAGGTGTGCACCACGTCGCCCTGCAACATCTGCGGAGCGGAGGACGTGGTGAGCGCACTGCTCGAGGCCACCGGCTGCGGCGACCTGGGGGCCACCAGCCCCGACGGCCGGTTCACGGTCATCGAGGTGGAGTGCCTCGGCGCCTGCGGTTTCGCCACCCCGATCCTGGTGGACGACGATTTCATCGAGAACGTGACCCCGGAGAAGGTGCCCGGCATTCTGCAGAGGTACGCGTAATGGGCTATCCCCATCCCAGCCATCCAAAGGAGACGGTCCTCCTCTCCAAGCACTTCGGCGACCCCGAGGCGCGCGGCTACGCCGGGTGGGTCAAGCGCGGGGGCTATGAGGGCTTGCGCAAGGCCCTCGGCATGACCCGCGAGGCGATCGTGGAAGAAGTGAAGGCCTCGGGGCTCCGGGGCCGGGGCGGGGCCGGCTTTCCCACCGGGCTCAAGTGGTCGTTCATGCCCAAGGAAGTGGTGAAGCCGCACTACCTGGTCTGCAACGCCGACGAGTCCGAGCCGGGAACGTTCAAGGACCGCGAGATCATGCGCTGGACCCCACACGCCCTCATCGAGGGCTGCGCCATCGCGGCGTATGCCATCGGGGCCCAGCGCTGCTACATCTACATCCGGGGCGAGTTCACCGAGCCCTGGGCGGTCATGTCGGCCGCGGTGGAGGAG
The DNA here is from genome assembly GCA_013813145.1 of Gemmatimonadales bacterium. Lineage (GTDB taxonomy): Bacteria > Gemmatimonadota > Gemmatimonadetes > Gemmatimonadales > GWC2-71-9 > CAVVWJ01. The sequence continues at coordinate 5,766 of JACCSE010000125.1, read as the reverse complement.
GCGCTCGTCAACGGGGCGCTGGGCGATGACGTCTTCGGCAGCGGCACGCGGATCGAGATGGTGCTCCACCGCGGCGCCGGCGCCTACATCTGCGGCGAAGAGACCGCGATGATGAACTCGATCGAGGGCAAGCGGGGAAACCCGCGGATCAAGCCGCCGTTCCCCGCGGTCGCCGGCCTGTTCGGCATGCCCACCACGATCAACAACGTCGAGACCCTCGCCGCGGTGCCGCACGTCCTCACCCGGGGGGCGGCCTGGTACAAGAGCCTCTGCCTGGGCAACCCCAAGAGCACCGGCACCAAGCTGGTGTCGGTCTGCGGGCACATCCAGCGGCCGGGGAACTACGAGGTGACGATGGGCACCCCGATCCGCGACATCCTGTACGACATGTGCGGCGGCCCGCCGCCGGGCCGGACCTTCAAGGCGGTGATCCCCGGTGGCTCGTCGGTGCCGATCATGACCATCGCCGAGGCCGAGTCGGCGCTGTTCGATTACGAGGGCGTAGTGGAGAAGGGCTCGATGCTGGGGTCCGCCGGCATGATCGTGATGGACGACAGCACCGACATGGTGTACCAGATCTGGCGCCTGGCCCGCTTCTACGCCCACGAGTCCTGCGCCCAGTGCACCCAGTGCCGCGAGGGGACCGCCTGGACCACCAAGGTCCTGGAGCGGATCCTGGCGGGGAAGGGCAAGCAGGAGGATTACCAGCTTCTCCTCGACCTCTCCGAAAACATGACCGGCAAGACCATCTGCGTCCTGAGCGACTCCTGCGCCGCCCCCGTCGTCAGCGGCATCCAGAAGTTCCGCCCCGAGTTCGAGGCCTACATCGCCGGGTCTCGCGAGCCGGCGCTGGCAGCAGTGTAAGTGCTATCGGCTATCGGCTATCGGTCCTGTGACACCGAGCCTCCGGCCCTGCGGACCGATAGCTGATAGCCGATAGCCCAGTCACTAAAGGCATCATGACTCAAGACCTCGTCACCGTCACCATTGACGGTATCTCTATCGCCGTCGCCAAAGGCACCCCAATCATCGAGGCGGCCAAGCAGGCCGGCATCCTCGTGCCGCACTATTGCTATCATCCGAGCCTGCCCTCGCCCGCGGTGTGCCGGATGTGCCTGGTGGAGGTGGAAAAGGCGCCCAAGCTGATGCCGGCGTGCGTCACCGCCGTTGCCGAGGGGCAGGTGGTGCACGTCAACAGCGACACCGCCAAGAAGGCCCGCGAAGGCGTGCTCGAGTTCCTCCTCATCAATCATCCGCTCGACTGTCCCATCTGTGACCAGGCCGGCGAGTGCGAGCTCCAGGATTACGTCTTCCAGGAGGGCCGCGCCGGCACCCGCTACCGGGAGTACGCCAAGCGCTACAGCCCGGTGGAGGACTTCGGCCCCGACATCCTCTACGTCCCCAATCGCTGCATTCTCTGCACCCGCTGCGTCCGGTTCATGGAAGACGTGGCCGACACGCCGGTGCTCAACGTCTCCGAGCGCGGCGACCGCGCCTTCATCGGCATCTCCCAGGACCAGCGGCTCGACCACCCGTGGGCCGGCAACGTGGTGGACCTCTGCCCAGTCGGCTCGCTCCTGTCCAAGGACTTCCTGCACAAGGCGCGGGCCTGGGACCTCGACAAGAGCGCCAGCGTGTGCCCCGGCTGCACCCAGGGCTGCAACGTCAGCCTCGACACCCGGGACGACGTCGTCGTCCGGATCCGCCCGCGGCCCAACCTCGAGGTCAACCGGCACTTCATCTGCGACCACGGCCGGATGAACTACCGCTGGCTCAACCGGGGCGACCGGATCGAGGCGCCGCTGGTGCGCAATGGCGGCCGGCACGCCGCCACCGATTGGGACACCGCACTCGCGCGGCTGGAGCAGTTGACCCGCGGCGCCTCGGGCAAGGCGGTGATCCTGGCCTCGGGCCGGGCGTCCACCGAGTCCCTCGGCCTGGTCCGGCGCATGCTCGACCGCTTCGACGTCACCGCCGCGGTGTACGTGCCCCTCGGTGAGGAGGCCCCGCTGGCCAACGTGCCCAACCTGGCGCTCAGACGCGAGCGCGCTCCCAACCTCCATGGGGCCGAACTCCTGGGCTACACACCCGAGTGGGACCTCGCGGTCCGGGAGGCGCCCGGCGCCGCCCTCGTCGTCGTGCTCGACGTCGATCTCTCCGAGGCCGACGAGGCCGCCCTCGCCGGCGCGCGGGGCGCGCTCGTCGTGCTCGGCACGGTCTTCGGCGAGGGGCTCCGAAACGCCGAGCTGGTGCTGCCGGTGACCAACATGGCGGAGGAGAACGGCACCTACGTCAATCGCGACCGCCGGATCCAGCGCTACCACCAGGCCAAGTCCCAGCCGGGCATGGCCCGGCCCGCCTGGTGGGTGGCGGGCGAGGTCCTCGCGGGCTCCGGCCCCAGTCCGTCCGCCCCTTCGACCGCCGCCGAGGCATTCGCGCTGCTGGGCGAGCGGTGGCCCGTGTTCGCCGGTCTCACCTACACCGATCTCGGCTTCACCGGCCGGATCCTGGGCGAGGCGCCGGTGGGAGCACTTGCCCCGAGCAGCGGCCAAGGAGCAAGATGACTCCCGAGATGAAGGGGTTTCTTCTCCTCAGCTCCATCAAAATGCTGATCGTCTTCACCATCATCATGGTAGGCGTGGCGCTGCTCACGTTGATGGAGCGCAAGGTGAGCGCCTGGATGCAGAATCGGCGGGGTCCCAACCGGGTCGGCTGGGCCGGGCTGCTTCAGCCCGCGGCGGACGGATTGAAGAACATCCTCAAGGAAGAGACTTTCCCGGCGCTGGCCAACCGGAACCTCTTCCTGGTGGCTCCCGCGCTCTCGTTTATCCCGGCGCTCATGCTCTCGGCGGTCATCCCCTTCGCGGCGCCGCTGCCGGTGGATTTCGACTTTACCCTGGGACCGCTCGGCCGGTTCGTCCATCACGGCGCCATGCCGATGGTCGTCGCCGATCTCCCGGTGGGTTTTCTCTTCGTGCTGGCCGTCAGCTCGATGGGGGTCTACGGCATCGCGCTCGCCGGCTGGTCGTCCAACAGCAAGTACGCCCTGCTCGGTGGGCTCCGGGCCAGCGCCCAGATGATCTCCTACGAAGTGGCGATGGGGCTGAGCCTCATCCCGGTACTGCTCATGTCGGGCAACGCGAGCTTCTCCAGCATCGTCGCGGCGCAGCAGGCGGGACTCTGGTACGTGCTGCCGCTCTTCCTCAGCTTCTTCATCTTCCTCATCTCGGGGTTCGCCGAGACCAACCGGCTGCCCTTCGACCTCCCCGAGGCCGAGTCCGAGCTGATCGCCGGCTACCACACCGAATACAGCGCGATGAAGTTCTCCTTCTTCTTCATCGCCGAGTACGCCAACGTGGTAACGGTCTGCGCCATGGTCACCACGCTGTTCTTCGGCGGCTGGGACATCCCGTTCACCGACTGGGACCGCTCCGGGTCGCTGCTCGCCACGCTGGCCACCTGGCTGATGTTTTTTCTCAAGGTCCTCTTCTGGATTTTCTTCGTGATGTGGATCCGCTGGACTCTGCCGCGCTTCCGCTACGACCAGCTCATGACGCTCGGCTGGAAGGTGCTGATGCCGCTGGCGCTGGCGTACATCATGGTGGTCTGCGTGGCGATCTACGTCATCGAGCGGATGCTGGGGATCGTCGAGCCGCGCCCCGCCGCACTCGCCTTGTTCGGCGTCAATCTGGTCGTGGGTTTGCTCGTCTTCGGCGTCCTGGACAGCGGCATCTTCATCAAGGGGTCCGGGCGGCGAGCCCGGGTCCCGGAGCGGCGCGTCGAGAGCGCGCGGGTGGTCGGCTGATGGCAATCGGCGTGAAGGTCATGAAGCGTCCCGAGCGGCAGGTGAGCTACGTACGCGCCACGCTCAAGGGGATGGTCCTCACCTTCAAGCACATGTTCGAGAAGAAGGTGACCATGCAGTACCCGGAGGAGAAGAGCACCGACCGGGATCATGGCATGGGCGAGTGGAGCATTTCGCCCCGGTGGCGCGGCACCCACCGCATGCTCACCGACGAGCAGGGGCGCTCCAAGTGCGTCGCCTGCGGGCTCTGCCCCCAGGTCTGCCCCGCCAACTGCATCAAGCTGGTGCCAGGCGAGGACGAGCAGGGCAACCGGTATCCGCTGATCTACGAGATCGACGAGTTCCGCTGCGTCTTCTGCGGGTACTGTCAGGAGGTCTGCCCCGAGGAGGCGATTCACGTCGGCGTGCACTTCGAGAACTCCGAGTACAGCCGAGATCGCTTCGTCTACGACTTGGAGCGGCTGCAGTCCCAGACCCACGCGGTCTCGACCCTGTGGGACCCGACCGACCCCCGGGGCGAGTAGATGACCGAGGCGGTGTTCTACTTCCTGGGGGCGTGCGCGATCGTGACCGCGGCGCTCTGCGTGCTCTCCCGCAGTCCGATGGCGGCGGTGCTCTGGCTGGTGGGCACCATGCTCTCGCTCGCCGGGATCTACGTGCTGCTGAACGCCGAGTTCGTCGCCGCGATCCAGGTGCTGGTCTACGCCGGCGCGGTGATGGTGCTCTTCCTCTTCGTCATCATGCTCCTCAACCTCGGCAGCGCCAAGTCCGACCTTCGGGGCCCCTCGTCGGTGGCCGCGGCGGTGGTGATCGCCGGATTGCTCCTGGTGGAGCTGGCGGCGCTCTGGAATTACTCGCCCGAGCGGCTGGCGGCGGAGGTGGCGCAGTCGCCCGCGATGAGCGACCCCGCGTCCATCTTCACGGCCGGCGAGCTGGCCCGGCAGGAGACCGCGGCGCGCGGCGTGATCGGGGGCGTGGCCGCGCCCCTCTTCCAGACCTACCTGGTCCCGTTCGAGATCACCTCGATCCTGCTGCTCGCCGCTATCGTCGGCGCCGTAGTCCTCGCCAAGCGGAGAATCTGATGCCCGAGAGCGCCGCGCTGCTCGGCCCCTCGCTCGCGCTGTCGGCCGTTCTGTTCACCCTCGGCGTGGCCGGGGTGGTCCTCCGCCGGAACGCGATCATCCTGTTCGTCTGCATCGAGCTGATGCTCAACGCGGTGAATCTCACCTTCGTGGCCCTGGCCCAGCTCCACGGGGCGAGCGGCCAGATCATGGTCTTCTTCGTCATGACGGTGGCGGCGGCGGAGGCCGCGGTCGGCCTCGCGATCATCCTCGCGATCTTCCGGCACAAGCAGACGGTGGATCTCCAGAATATCAACCTGTTGCAGGGGTAGAGATGGATAGCAGCGGAACCAGAGCCGTAGGCCGGCGGCGCTCGCGTCGCGTTGGGGTGAGACAAGCCTCGCCCCTACGGTCATGGGCGGGCACGCGGTAATGGACACGTTCACACCTCTCATCTGGCTCGCCGTCGCGTTCCCCCTCGCCGGCTTCCTGGCCAACGGCGCGCTCTCGCTCAGCCGGCCCGAGGCGAAGGGCCTGGTGTCCCTCGTTGGACCCGGCACCCTGCTGGCCTCCTTCGCCGTTTCGCTCGGCGTCTTTTTCGAGCTGGCCGCGACCCATCCGAAGGCGCCGGTCGTGGTGCCACTCTGGTCCTGGCTCCCGGTGGGGCAGCTGCAGGTGAACTTCGCCTTTCAGGTGGACCAGCTCTCCGCGGTCATGCTGCTCATCGTGACCGGCGTCGGGAGCCTGATCCATATTTTCAGCGTCGGCTACATGCGGGAGGACCCGGGCTACGCGCGCTACTTCGCGTACCTCAACCTCTTCATCGTCTTCATGCTGGTGCTGGTGCTGGGCTCGAGCTTCCCGGTCATGTTCATCGGGTGGGAGGGGGTGGGGCTCTGC
>JACCSE010000116.1 GCA_013813145.1 Gemmatimonadales bacterium | reverse complement strand
GGCCTCCAGGCTCGGCGCCCTCGAGCAGCGCCACCAGCTCGACGGCCCGGCGGTGGGCGTGTGATCGGTTAAGGTGCGTTCTCGCGCCGCCCGCGCCAGCTCGGTGTCGGAGAGATACATCGCCGCGACGACGTCTCGCTGGTTACTTCATCCCGAGCGCAGCGAGGGACCTGTCCACCCGGGTTCGATGCCCGCTGAGCAGGTCCCTCGCTGCGCTCGGGATGAGGTACACCTGAGCCGGTGTTGTTCCTGCCCCCTGCCCCGCTACATCTCCTCCTCGAACGCCGAGAACGGCGGTACGTTGTTCATCCAGAATCCCGCCAGACCTCCCTGCCCGTCTACCTCTATGTAAAAATTGTCGGCCACTCGCACCGCCTCTACCGGGCGCCTGGCGCCGATGCGGACGTGGAATACGCTTTCCGAGCCGTTGGTGGTCACCGAGAGCGAGGTGTCCACCTCGAGCGACGCGATGGCGGAACGAGAGACGTTCGAGGCGAGGATCACGCGGCCGTCGGTAAGCTGGGCCGGGACGCGAAGCTCGCTCACGGTCGCGACCTCGGGCCAGACGACGACATCGAGCCCGCAGATCACGCCGTTGTTGACGTCGAGCACCGCCACCGAGCCCTCGGCGTCGGTCAGCTCGACGGTTCCGGTGAGACCACCGGTCTTTCGGTTGCCCTTGAAGGCGCCGGAGAGGATATCGGTTTCCGGATCCCAACGCCACGAGATGGCGGGGAGATTCCCGGTGAGCGGCTCGACCCTCGCCTCCATCTGCACGGTCGAGGTCCTAGGCGGCACGGGCCGAGGCCAGACGTTGAATGAACCGGACGATACGATCCATCGCGTTCTCCAGCTCCGCGTCGGACACGGCATAGCTCAGCCGGACCCAGCGATCGTCGGCGAAGGCGGCCCCGGGCACCAGCGCGACGCCTTCCTGCTGCATGAGCTGCTCGCAGAAGCCGCCGCCGGTGACCGGATCCTGTTCCCGGATGCCGTCCACGCGGAAGAAGAAATAGAAGGCGCCGTGCGGCTCTACGAACTCCACGCCGGGCGCCTCGGTCCGGAACCGTTCGACCAGATAATCGCGCCGGCGGCGGAAGGCGGCGACCATCTTCACCACTTCGGCGTCTACCCGCTCGTCGGTGAACGCGGCGGCGGCGGCCCATTGGGCCGGCTGGTTGGCGCCGGTGGTGGTATGCGACTGAAGGGCCGCCATGGCCTTGGTCAGGTGCAGGGGTCCAAGCGCCGCGCCGATTCGCCACCCGGTCATCGCGTAGGCCTTGCTGGCGCCGTAGATGATGACGACGCGCTCGAGCAGCTCGTCAGGAAGATCGAGCAGCGAGGGCGCGGGGCCGGGACCGTAGTTGATCCGCCGGTAGATCTCGTCGGAAATGATCCAGATATCGTTCTTGGCGGCCCACTCGGCGATGGACTTCAGCTCGGCGAGCGTGTACACCGCGCCGGTCGGGTTGCAGGGCGAGCAGAGGATGAGCCCCCGGGTGGCCTTGTTGCTGTGCTTGTCGAGGTCGCGCGCGCTCACCTTCAGGCCCCAGTCGAGGGCGCCCGGCACCAGCACCGGCTCGGCCCGGCAGAGGTGCACGATCTGGGGATAGGAGACCCAGGCGGGCGCGGGGATCAGCACCCGGTCCTTGGGGCCAAACAGGGTGAAGCAGGCGTTGAAGATCGACTGCTTGGAGCCGGAGCTGATCACGAGCTGGTCGGGATCGATGGCTCGGCCGGCGGACATCCGGCTCAGTTGCCCCGCGATGCCCCGGCGCAGCTCGGCGATGCCGACGTTGGGCGGATAGCGGGTGAGTCCCTTCTGAATCGCCTGGATCCCGGCTTGCGCCGCGGGGGCCGGTGTGTCGAAGTCGGGCTCGCCCACACCGAGGTCCATCACGTCCTCGCCCGCCGCCTTCCGCCGCTTCGCCTCATTGCTGATGGCGACGGTCTCCGAAGCCTTGAGATGTTGAACGTTCAGCGAAAGCGGGTCGGGCATGCCGGATCCAAAGCTGGGGTTGAGCGCGCGAAGGAGAAAGGTTCTGCGACGGGTGGAGGATGTCAACGGCGGCGGGGCAGCGGGGGCCGCGGGCCAGCGGGGCAGAAACGGCACACCGACTGATTACCGGAGAAAACCTCCTCCCGAGCGCAGCGAGGGACCTGCTCACCCGCGGTTCGATACCCGCGGAGCAGGTCCCTCGCTCCGCTCGGGAGGAAGTATGTCGTCGCTTGACAGCACTCCGGGGCGCACTAGCTTGCGCCGTCCAGGTCGCCCGCCCGTCCGCCCTAAGGCTCCCTTGCTCCCACTCACCGACCTCCACCTCCCTGCCCCGATCGCCGCCGCGCTGGAGCGATTGGGATGGAATTCCGACGATCCGGGAGTCCGGGAGGCGGTGCCGACCGCGGCGCGGGGACACAATCTGGTCGCGGTCAGTCCTCCGGCACCGGTCTACGCGGTCCCGGCGCTCGCGGGGCTGTTGAGCCGGCTGGGCGAGGGCAAGCGCGCGTTGCTCCTCGCTCCCGCCGCGCAGCTTCAGGAGTGGGGCGGCCAGGCGCATGCGCTGGCCACCGAAACCGGGCTCAGGATCCAAGTGGCCCACGGTACCGCGCGGGCCCTGCGGCGGCTGCAGAGCGAAGGGGTGGATCTTCTCGTCACCACGCCGGATACGGCGCTCGCGCTGCACCGGCGCTCGGCGCTGGGTCTCGACGCGATCGTGGGCGTGCTCCTCGCCTGGCCGGAGTGCTGGGAGGACGAGGCGAGTCTTGCGCCGCTGATGCAGGATCTCCCGAAGGATGCGCAGCGCATCGTGGTGACGGCGGCCCCGGCGCGCGCGGCCGACTTGGTGGAGCGCTACGCCCGCCGGGCGCTCACCCTCGGCGGCACGGAGACCTCGGCGCAGGAACCGGCAGGGCCGGTTCGCACTGTCGGGGTGTCCTGGGAACGGCGCGCGGCCGCGTTGGCCGATCTGGTCGAGCTGCTCGATCCCGCGTCGGTCGCGGTATGGACCGCGGACCGGGGGCATCACGACGCCATCGGCCGGGCCATCGCCCTCAGCGATCCCGACATCCACCTGGTGACCGGGGACTCGCCGAAGGCGGCCCTGGTGGTCGCGTTCGACCCGCCCACGCCGGCACGGCTGCGGCAGCTTCTCTCGGCCGGCGAGGTGGCGCTGCTCGCGCCGCCGGACACTGCGCTCTACCTCGAGCGGATCGCGGCGCCCAGGCGACCCTTCCGGCTGCCGGGGCTGCTGGACGCGGTTACCACGGCTGCCGGAGCGCGCCGCGCCGCGATCGTGCGGGCGCTGGAAGGCGGCCCTCCGGAACGGGCGCTGCTCACCCTGGCGCCGCTGTTCGAGCGCCACGAGCCGGCACTCGTGGCTGCCGCACTCTACGAGCTCTGGACCAGCGCCGCCGCCGGCGCGGCGCCCGCGGCAATGCCCGACATCCCGGCCACCGCCCGCGTCTACGTGGGCGTCGGCAAGAAGGACGGGGCGACCGCGAACGATCTGGTGGCCGTCCTGACCAAGGAGCTCCGCGTCGATCGCGCCAAGATCGGACGGGTGGAGC
>JACCSE010000104.1 GCA_013813145.1 Gemmatimonadales bacterium | reverse complement strand
CATCCGCCCCTGCCAGGCACCTCGAGGAGCGTAGCGCAGGCGGTCCGGCCGGCGCTATGGTCCCCAGTGAAATGACACCGTACGCGCGCACTATTCAAGTTCGAAGCGGGTGAGGAGACCCTGTGACGTCCAACGCGGTAGGTGGATCCATGAGTGATGCGGAACTCTTGCGGGAGGTGGCCCAAGGCGGGCCAGCCGATCGGTACGACGCGCCGCAGTACGACTACCGAGGCAAAGTGGCCATCGTCACCGGGGCCAGCCAAGGCGTGGGACGGCATTCCGCGTTTGGATTGGCCCGTTGCGGTGCCAAGGTCATCCTGGCCGGGCGGAGCGAGGAAGGCCAGGAGACGGTCGACATGATCGAGAGTGATCGGCAGACCGGAGACGTCGGCGGCGAGGCCGTTTTCATGCGTACCATGTGACCCAGGAAAGCGAAGTCGAGACCATGATCGGGGAAACCGTCTCGCGTTATGGAGCGCTACATTTCGCGATCAACAACGCCGGCCACAGCGGCACCAATGATCTGATCGAACATCAGACGGCGGCCAACTATGACGCCGTCTTTGGCGTCAATGTTCGCGGCCTGCTCTTGTGCATGAAGCACGAAATCCGCGCCATGCGGAGGAATGAACCGTCCCGGAAGCGAAAGGAAGGCTGGCGCACCGATCCCACGAAGGGCGAAACGCAAACTCGTAGCGGCTATGGACGCATCGTCAACGTCGGCAGCGCTGCCGCCTTCATCGGGTTTCCGCGTGCCGGCATCTACATCGCGAGCAAGCATGCCGTGCATGGACTCACCCAGACCGCCGCCATCGAGCTCGCGGCCGAGACCGACATCCGCGTCAACATGGTGGTCCCCGGAAGCGTCAAGACTCACAATTATGAACTCTTCACCGAGAGTCGGGATGAGCTCAAGAAGCTGCTCATTCGAGGGCATGCCACCAGACAGATCCTTCTGCCGGAGGACTGTGTGCCGGCCATTCTGTTCCTGTGCAGTGATGGGGCGTTCTTCAGCGTTGGACAGCCGCTGTTCATCGATGGCGGCTATACGGCCCAATAGTCGCTGAGCCGGTGCCACCCTCCACCGGGCGCGCGGCCGTCGTGACCGGCGCCAACCAGGGGTTGGGCTACGCGCTGGTGGCAACGCTCTGCCGGGTGCTCGGGCCGGACTGGGTCGTGTACCTCACCGCCCGAGATCCTGATCGTGGCCAGGCGGCGGCGACCGTATTGCGCGAGTCTGGCCTGTCACCCACGCTCCACCCGCTCGACGTCACGATCCCCGGAAGTGTCGCCGCGCTGGCCGAGACGCTGCATCGCCGGCTTCGGGACGCTGCGCCACCTGGCGCCGGCTCTCCACGATCGTTTCGACGCCGGCACGGCTTCGCTCGCCGACCTCGACGCGGTGATGGACGACTACATTACGGCGGTGGAGGCCGAGAGCGCGGCGGCGGCCGGCTGGCCCGACTGGATCAACGTCCCGTCCAAGGTCGGCCAGGTCGCGGCCATGAAGGTGTTTGCCCGCGCGCGCGAGCCCTACGCCGAGCTGGTGCAGCACCGGCGGGTACTTGCATGGCAATGACACGAGAGGCCAGGATGATTCGAGAGCGCGAGCGTCCGGTCGCTGCCGACTACAGATGTCCCGTCGACCTGACCCTCCATGTAATCGGCGGCAAGTGGAAGCCGCTCATCCTGTGGGAGCTACACGAGCGGCCGCGCCGCTTCAACGCTCTCCTGGCCGTGGTCGGGATAACCCACAAGGTGCTCACCCAACAGCTCCGCGAGTTGGAGCGCCGGGAGATCGTCGTGCGGACGGTTCGCGTGACGGGAGAGCGCCACATCGAGTACGCGCTGAGCCCGTTTGGGCGGACACTTCGGCCGGTACTGAACGTCATGGCAAGATGGGCGGACACCCACCATCGCCGCATTGGTGCGACGATCGCGACGAGGGGGCAAGCCCTACATCTTCCCCATCAGCTTCGTCGTCGTTTTCGGGCTCCTGCTCGGCGGGATTCTCTTCACCCTTCGCGGCAGACTCTGGGCCGGGTATTGGCTGGCCACGAGCATCGCCCTCAGTGGGCTGCTAGTGTTCGTTCACTTTGTCGGACTCTCGAGCGGTGCTGCCGAGACACCGAGCGTCATTGCCAGGAGCTACCCCGACAACATCCGGAGGATTCTCGCGCTGATCGACCTCTTCGGTCTGTTCGCGGTTTTCGCTGTCTTGGCGCTGCAAGCCGTCAGAACTCGACTACACTCCGGCCGCTGGTAATACGAGCGACAAGATGGCCAAGGAGACATCCGCGAAGTCTGTGCGGTGCCGGCTCCGGCAACGTGGGGAGCTTCAGTAGGCGGCGGAACGGCCGGAGGTAACTGCCATGGATCGTCGCGCGTTTCTCCAGAATATGAGGAGCCTGGCCGCCGTCGCGGTGCTGCCGCGCCACGTCGAGCGGTACCCGGCGTACCGCGCGCCGAACCTCCTGCTCATCGTCGCCGACGATCTCGGCTACGCGGACCTCAGCATCACCGGTCGGCGCGACTACCAGACGCCGGTCATCGATCAGATCGCGCGTGGCGGCACGCTGCTGACCCAGGCGTATTCGTCGGCGCCGGTCTGTACGCCGACCCGCGTCGCGTTCATGACCGGCCGCTATCCCGCCCGCTACGCTGCCGGCCTCTACGAGCCGCTCACCACGCAGAGGGTCGGGCTCGAGCCGCGCCCGGCGACGCTGGCGCAGCTGCTCAAGAACGTGGGATATGACACCGCGCTCGTCGGTAAATGGCATCTCGGACTGCTGCCGCAGTTTCATCCGCTACGTCACGGCTTCGACGAGTTCTATGGCTTTCTTGGCCCCGGGGCCGATTACACCAGCCACCTCGATGTGGCGACCCGGACGGTCTCCTACTTCCAGGACGGGGAGCGGCCGGTCCAGGTCGAAGGCTATCTGACGGATCTCTTCACCGAGCGCGCGGTCAGCATCGTGAGCCGGCCACGAAGGAAGCCGTTCTTCCTCAGCCTCCAGTACAACGCACCCCACTGGCCCTGGCAGGGTCCTGGCGACCCACCGTCTCTGGACTCCCTGCGCGGCACCGTGGGTGGGTCACCCGAGACCTATGCGCGCATGGTACGGAGCATGGACGAAGGAATCGGCCGGGTTCTCGACGGCCTGCACCGGCGCCGCCTCGAGCGGGACACCCTGGTCGTGTTCACCAGCGACAACGGGGGAGCGCGCTTCTCCCACATGGGGCCCTTCAGTGAAGGAAAGATGACGCTGTGGGAAGGGGGCATTCGCGTCGCCGCGATCGCGCGGTGGCCGGGCGTCATTCCCGCTGGGAGCCAGTGCGAGCAGGCGTGCGCGACCTTCGACCTGGCGGCGACCGCGGCCGCGCTCGCCGGCGCGCGGGCGGATGACGCCGCGCCCTTCGACGGCATCGATCTCATGCCCGCGCTGCGCGGTGGAGCGCCGCGTCAGCGAGACCTGTACTGGCGCCTGGCGCAGCGACGTCAGCAGAAAGCGTTGCGCAGTGGGGACTGGAAGTACCTCACCACAGCGGAAGGCGGCCGGTATCTGTTCGACCTGGCGTCCGATCCCGGAGAGAAGCGCGACCGGAAGGCGGAGCGTCCCGAGGTGCTCGCGAAGCTCGAGCGCAAGTACGCGGAATGGGAACGGGAGATGCTGACCCCGATCCCCTTCTCACACTAGTACGCAAGGCAAGCGATGGCGGACAACGTTGCCGGAGGGTGCCGATCGACCAGATGGCGACCTCGCCCGACCGTAGGCCGAGAGTGGGGTCACGAGTGGGTCACGCAGCGCCGACACTGTGAAGCGTCCTCATCCCAGAGGTGCCCCTTGCGTATGGCTCTGCTCCTGCTCTTCGGTCTGACCGTTGCCCCCATGCCCGGGGTCTCTCAA
>JACCSE010000087.1 GCA_013813145.1 Gemmatimonadales bacterium | reverse complement strand
GCGGTACCAGACCTCCGCCGTCAGCAGCAGCCAGATACGGTTGCCGTGGTCGCGCCGGCGGGCCAGGTGCTCACCCACCAGCTCCCGGATGCGCTCGCCGCGCAGGTAGCCGTCGCGCACCAGCTCGCTCTGGAGCAGGAGCCGGGGAGCCAACGTGCGGACCTCGCCCTCGAGGATGTACATCAGCGGAGAAGCGAATCCCTGCTTCTTGCGCCGGAGCACCTCTTCCGGCAGATAGCGCTCGCCCAGCCGCCGCTCGAGATAGCGAAGCTGGCGGCCGCGGATCTTGAACGACGCGGGCACCCGCGCCATGAACTCGGCGAAGCGCGGGTCCAGGAACGGCGAGCGCGACTCCAGACTGTACGCCATCGTCGCCCGGTCGAGGATCATGAGCGACTGACCCGGCAGCCGGGACATGACGTCCACGTACATCATCCGGTCGATCGCGTCCTCGGCGGGCGCGCGCTCGAACAGCTCCAGCACGCAGGCGTCGGCCCGACTTCCCCCCAGCGCCGATCGGAACGCCGGGGTGTACAGCTCCTGCCGTTGCTGCTCGTTGAACCAGAAGAACTGCATGCTCTCGGCGTAGCGCTCGCCGCCGACCTTTCGGGCCATCAGGTCCACCCAGCGGAGCTTGTGGGTAAAGCTCTTGAAGGTGAATCGGTCGGGCATGCGCCCGAGGACCTGGTTGGCGACCAGATCGCGCAGCACCGCAGGCACCTGGCGGTACGCGTCGAGCCAGCGGTCGGCCGAGTAACGGTCGTAGCCACCGAACAGCTCGTCGCCGCCGTCGCCGCCGAGCACCACCTTCACCTCGCGCGCGGTCATCTTCGCCAGGTGCAGCAGGCAGACGGACAGCGGGTCGGCCGGCTCGTCGAGCGCCGACACCAGGCGCGGCAGGTCGGCCACGATCCGGGGGGTGACTTCCTCGGCGAAGTGCCGGGTGCCGTAGCGCGCCGCCACCGCTCCCGCCGCGGGCAGCTCGTTCAGGTCACGATAGGGAATCCCCATCGAGAAGGTACGCAGCTCGGAGCCGAGCGCCTTGGCCGCGTAGGACGCGATGAGGGTGGAGTCGAGTCCGCCGCTCAGGAATGCGCCGACCGGCACGTCGCTGGTCAGGTGGAGCCGGACCGTCTCGTCCAGCAGCGCGTCGATCCGGTCGAGCAGCTCCTCCTCACCATAGGTCCACTTGGGGCCGTAGCTCAGGTCCCAGTAGCGCTCGATCCGGGTGCGCCCGTCCTCCCACACCATGAAGTGGGCCGGCGGCAGCGCACGCACCCGGGAGAAGAAGGTCTCCGGCGGCTGCACGAAGCGGAGGGTGAGATACTGGTCCAGGGCCGCGGGCGACAGCTCGGCCAGCGACGGGTCGTCGGCCAGGAGGGCCTTGATCTCGGACGCGAAGGTGACCCGCCCGCCGGCCTCGGTGTAGAACACCGGCTTCTGGCCGAAGTGGTCGCGGGCGAGCAGCAGCCGCCTGCGCTTTCGGTCCCAGATGGCGAAGGCGAACATCCCCCGCAGCCGCTGGAGCAGTCCCTCGCCGTGGTCTTCATAGAGGTGCACCAGCACCTCGGTGTCGGACCGGGTACGGAAGCGGTGGCCCTTGGCCTCCAGTTCGGCGTGCAGGCTCTCGTGATTGTAGATCTCACCGTTCAGGATGACGACGATGCTGCCGTCTTCGTTGGTGATCGGCTGGCGGCCGCCGGCCAGGTCGATGATGCTGAGCCGCCGCATGCCGAGGCCGACCCCGCCTTCGACGAACGTGCCCCAGTCGTCCGGCCCGCGATGCCGGATGGCGTCGCACATCCGGGCGATCTCCGCTTCCGACGCCGCCGAGGGACCGACCCTGCCTACGATGCCGCACATATCACCCCCCCTTCTTCCTGCCGCGCGCCACCATCATATATCCCGAGGTGAACGGAATCAGATGGTCGAGCATGGTCCACGCCCGGAGCGCGGGATACACCGCGGAGTAGAGCTTGTAGGCCGTGCCCACCTTGTTGAGCGCTTCCGCGCTCATCGGCGCGGTGTCGCCGTGGAAGTCCTGCTCCTTGGTTTCCTTGACCTGCATCGACTTCCGATGATAGGCGTAGTTGAGCAGATCCTCCAGCGACTCGGTGAAGAGCCGGCAGTAGTCCTCGATGCCCTGCACCTCCAGCCCGTGCCGCTGCATCAGCGCCCGGGTCCGTGCCGGCGGGTATCCGTCCCGCGCGTGACCGAACCCTTCCCGATCGGCGGTGAAACCCAGCACCCGCTTGAGCGCGAAGCCGGGCCGGCCGGTCTCCCCCTTGGGGGCCATGAACAGAAAGTCGCCGCCCGGCTTCAGCACTCGCACCATCTCGGCGAAGAAAGTCTCGTCGTCCTCGATGTGCTCCAGGAAATTGATGGCCGCGACCACGTCGAAGGAGGCGCTCCGGAACGGCACCGAGCGGTCGCTGATCTGGAGGATCCGGTCACCCACGAGCTCCCGGGCGGAGCGCGCATGATCCCGCTCGAAGTCGCAGCTTATCCAGGTGCCGCCCTGCTGGCGAAGGAAATGCGAGGTCAGTCCGGTCCCGCAGCCGACCTCCAGGCAGAGCCGGCCTTGCACCGGGGGGAGATGGTCGAGCAGCGCCCGAACCGTTTTCTTCTTCTTCAGCGAGCGGCGGTAGAGCTGAAGCTGCCAGTGCTCCGCCGCCAGCGGCCGTCCGTTGTCGTTCATGTCGCCCCTCAGTTCAGGAGACCCGACCGCCGGTAGTCCTCCGCGGTGCGCCTCACGCCTTCCGGTAGATCCACCCGCGGCGCCCAGTCCAGGAGCCGGCGCGCCCGCGAAATATCGAACTCCGAATCGCTCGAGAAAAAATCCATCCGCCGGCGATAGATCGGCGGATCCACCCGGAGCACACGGGAGACGTCTTCCACGACCGCCGCCGTCGCCAGCATCGGGGCCAGGGGAAGCCGAACGCCATAGCGCGAGCTTCCGGTGGCCTGCTGGATCAACCCGATCAGCTCCCGGAGGGTATAGGGCCGCGGCCCCGCTACGATCGCCGCCTCGCCCAGCGCCTGGTCCCGCTCGCAGGCCTGAAAGAACGCGGAGACCACGTCGTCCACATAGACCATGTGCCGCCGCCCCGCCCCGCTCCCGAAGAGCGGGAAGCGCCCCCGCGAAACACCCTTGAACAGCTTGAGCAGCCGCTGGTCGCGGGGGCCGTAGACGTCGGCCGGCCGCAGGATGACGTACGGCAGCCCGGCCCGGGCGCCGACCTCCCGCACCATCCGTTCGGCGGCGACCTTGGTCCGCTCGTACACGTTGCCCGGTGCCAGCGGCGAGTCCTCACGGGTCACGCCGGGAGCCCGGTGGCCGTAAATGCCGATGGTGCTGCAATAGACGAACCGCCGCACCCCTTCCTCGGCGGAGGCCTCGAGCAGCGCCCGGGTGCCGTCCAGGTTCACCGACTCGAAGAACTCGTCCTGCTTGGCGCCCTCGCGCATCGCGACGGCCAGGTGGAATACGTGGGTGGCTCCCCGCACCGCGCGGCGGCAGAGCTCCGCGTCGGTGATGCTCCCGGGGACGATCTCGACACCGAGCCGGCGAAGCAACTCGACGTTGGCCCGTTCCTCCGGCCGGTCGGCGAGGCCCAGGGCCACGACCTCCGCGCGGCGCCGCCGGCCCTCCTCCGCAAGGTGCGAGCCGATGAACCCGGTCCCCCCGGTAACCAGCAGTCTCACCCGAAGCGCTCCCCGAGCGCGGCGACGATCCGCTCGCTGGCATGGCCATCGCCGTAGGGGCTCACCGCGTTCGCCATCCGGCTGTACGCGGCCGGCGAAGCGAGCAGCTCGCTCGCCTGGGCCACGATGCGCTCCCGGTCGGTGCCGACGACGACCGCCGTCCCCGCCGCGACTCCTTCGGGTCGCTCGGTCACCTCGCGCAGCACCAGCACCGGCTTCCCCAGCGACGGCGCCTCCTCCTGCACTCCGCCGCTGTCGGTGAGGATCAGGTAGGCGCGGGCCATGAGGTGGACGAACTCGACGTAGTCCACCGGGTGGATCAGCGTCACCCCGGGTAGATCGCAAAGGAGCGACTCGACCGTGCGCTTTACCTCAGGATTGGGATGCACCGGCAGCACGACCTGAAGATCGGGAAAGCGGCCCACCAGCTCGCGCAGCGCGGCGCAGGTGGAGCGAAGCGGCGCCCCGAAGCTCTCGCGCCGGTGGGTGGTCACCAGCACCACACGGCGTGCCGGATCGAGCCCGGCGAGCGCGGGGGTGTGGAAGCGGTAGTCGGGCCGGACGGTCCGGAGCAGCGCGTCGATGACGGTGTTGCCGGTGAGATGCACCTCGCCCGGCGGCACCCCCTCCTCCAGCAGCCGGTCGCGGGCTTGCGTCGTGGGGGCGAAGTGGAGGCTGGCGAGCCGGGTGGTGAGCACCCGGTTCATCTCCTCGGGGAAGGGCTGGTACCGGTCGCCAGTCCGGAGACCAGCCTCCACGTGGCCCGAGGGCACCTTCTCCAGATAGGCCGCGAACGCCGCGGCGAAGCTGGTCATCGTGTCCCCCTGCACCAGGAGGACGTCGGGCCGGATCTGCCGGATCAGGGGAGAAAGGTGTTGCAGCACCCGCGCGGCGATCTCGGCGGGCGACTGGCCCGACGTCATCAGGTCGAGATCGTGGTTCGCCCGGATGCCGAAGACGCTCATCACCTGATCGAGCATCGCCCGGTGCTGCGCCGAGACGCAGACGACGCTCTCGAACCGAGCGGGCTCCGCCTGAAGAGCGTGCAGCACCGGCGCCATCTTGATCGCCTCCGGCCGGGTGCCGAAGACGCTCAGGACCCGGATCATCGGACGGGCGCGGCCGAGCGCAGCCGCTCCGCAACGGTCTGCATCGTCACGAAGCGGAAGCCGTGCTCCAGCGCGGTCGCGAACACCTTGCGGAGGATGCCCTCGCGCACCCCTTCGTAGCAGGGATGACCGTAGAGCACGACCAGATCGCGCGATTCCAGATGCTGCCGCAGCTCGCCCAGCATCTCGGCCTCCGGCGTGTCTCTGGCGCCGTGATACTCGAGAAAGGGGATCGTGCGCGGCCCCGAGAGGGTGACCGGGATGGTCCAGTGACGCAGCTCTCGCCCGCCGGCGCTCGCCCGGTGCGGCTCGCCTCCGATGCCGTCGCCGTTGTAGGTGAAGCCGAGCCGGTCGAGCAACGCCATCACCCGCTCGTCGGAGTAGAACCCGGGGGAGGAGAAGCCCGCCGGCCGCCCGAAGTGGCGGACGAAGTGCGCGTACGATTCCTCGACGTCGGCCACCAGCTCGGCATCGGGCAGGTCGTGAAAGCGGCGGCTCCAGATTACGTGATCCATGCCGCCGTGGAGACCCAGCTCGTGCCCTTCGGCCTGGAAGGCATGGAGCTCAGGGAGGAACGAGAGCCCTACCGGGCGAGCGAGGGCGGTCTCGAGGATGAAGCGGGGCCAGCCGGTCTTCTTGATGAGGTGGACCGCCTCGCGGTCGGCGAGCTTGGCCTTGGAGCGGGTGACGCCCTTGCCCAGCCACTCCCGCAGATTGGTGGAGCGGCCCAGGTTGACGAAGAAGGTGTTGGGCACGCCGAAATCGCGGCAGACCGCTCGAATGCGCGGCATCCCGTCGGTCATGCATACCCGATGGTCCACGTCCCACCGGAAAACGAACAGCCGTTCGGTCAACGCGCGACCCGGGCGCCGATGTCCCCGTAAATCTGTTCCAGTTGCTCTGCGGTCCGGTCCCAGTCGAAGAGACGAAGCGCCCGCTCCCGGCCGGCGTGCCCCATCCGGCGGCGCAGCTCCGCGTCGTCCAGCAGCGACCCGATCGCGCCGGCGAGGGCGCCCGCGTCGCCCCGGGGCACCACCAGGCCGGTCACCCCGTGCTCCACCACTTCCGGAAGCCCGCCGGCGTCGGTCGCGACGACCGGCACCTCGCATCCCATCGCCTCCGCGGCCGGGATCCCGAAGCCTTCTTCCAGCGAAGGGATGACGGACACGGCGGCGGCGCGGTAGTAGGGCGGGAGGGCGGTGTTGGGCACCCAGCCCAGGAACGTCACGTCGCCGCCGATGTTCAGCTGTTCGGCGAGCTTGACCAGCTCGGGCCGCTCGAACCCGTCGCCGGCGAGCACCAGCTTGATATCGGGGAAGCGGGGTTTGAGTTGCGCGACCGCCTGGATCAGGAAGCGGATGCCCTTACGGGGAAAGAGCTGCCGGCAGGCGAAGATCATCCGGGGGCCGAAGCCTGGGTCTGCGGCACTGTTATTTCCGCTCTCGGCGGGGCTGAATCGGCGGAGATCGGTGCCGTTGAAGACCAGCCGGATGGCCTCGGCCGGCGCGCCGGCGCGCAGCGCGTGCTGCCGGCAGTCTTCGGTGATCGCGGTCAGCGCCCCCGCGTGGCAGAGCGTCCAGTGGAGCGCCGGGCGCACGTACCACCGAGTTGGAAAGTCGTAGCCCTGCTCCGGGTTCACGTACACGTCGCCGCCGTGCATGGTGATGACGCTGGGAAGCCCCAGGCGGCGGGCGGCGAGCACCGCCGCCGGCCCCGTTGGAATGGCCCAGTGGGCGTGGACCACGTGTGCCCCCTGCTCCTTCGCCGCCGCCACGGTGGCGCGGTACTGGGCCTCCAGGTAGTGCGTCATGACGGCGAGCCGTGCGAATTTCCCCACCACGCTCACCCGGCTCTGGGCCACCCGGCCGTAGGTCAAGTCCGGGGGAAGGTCCATCGGAAACCGCAGCACGTCCACGCCGTCGAAGGTGTCGAGGGCGGGCAGCGAGCGCGGGCCGGGCGTCACCACCGTGACCTGATGCCCACGGAGCACCAGATGCCGGTTGATGTCGTGGACGTACGTCGCCTGCGTATCGGGGGCGTGCTGCGGGTACCAATAGGTGGGACAAACGATTCGCAACGGCGCTCCTGGTCCCCGGGCTCGTGCGAGGGGTACCACCGGTGGGTTCAGCGGGAGTGCCCCTGTCGTCATGCGACCACCTGGAAGAAAAAGCAGTAGCCAAGACTAGGTGAGCCCGAGCCTAAGTTCAACATCCATGCCACATGGGGGCATCTTGTAAGACCTGAATATTACCCCATGAACCCCCGCCTGCCAGGCACCTGCCGTTTCGGTGCCACAGCCGGGCGCTGTCTCGGTGCCCTAGCCGGACCGAGGGGCGGAGCGAGGGCGGACGATTCGGGCTACGAGCCGCCTTCCAGGAGACCTCTCACCTTGGCCGCCAGATCGTCCTGAGTGAAAGGCTTGGAGAGGAACGGTGCGCCGGGCTCGAGCAGCCCTCCCCGGAACACCTCCGAGGCGAACCCCGACATGTACAGGATCGGCTTGCCCGGCCATCGCACCTCGACCTCGCGGCCGAGCTCTCTGCCCGTCATTCCCGGCATCTTGATGTCGGTAAGCACCAGGTGAATGGTACCGGCGTGTTGCTCGATGGTGGCCAGTGCCTCCCGGCCATGGCGCGCTTCGAGCGCCTGGTAGCCGGTCCAGGTGAGCATCCGGCAGGCGAGCCGCCTGACCGCTTCCTCGTCGTCCACGACCAGCACGGTGTAGCCGCCCGCCGGTCGTTCGTATGTTCCCGGGTTGTGGATGAGGCCCCGCTCGTCCATGGGGTGCGACCCGCTGGGATGGGATGGGAGGTATCAGGCGAAATTATCGCCCTCCCGGTGCCTGTCGCAAGCTTCGGACCGATCGGGCATGGTGCCTTGCCGCATCCACCGGCTTGGTTTCCATCACGGTCTGCCTAGGGCAGTAGCGATGAGCTTGCAGGTTGGCCTTGGCGTAAATACACCTTTATCACGGTCCCATGTCCTGGCTCGCTATAGGCCCACACGTAGCCCCCCTGCTGTTTCACTGCGCCATAGACCGCGGCCAGCCCCAGGCCCGTCCCTTGCCCGACGGGCTTCGTGGTGAAGAATGGCTCAAAGGCCCGTTCGAGCGTGCTGGCGTCCATGCCGATCCCGGTATCGCTCACGGTGAGGAGCACGTAATCCCCCGGCTCGATGGGGGCCGGATGATCGCCCTGCGTGGAATTGTCGAAGCGCGCCGGCTGGCTTTCGATGGTCACCCGACCACCTTCAGGCATAGCGTCGCGGGCATTTAGGAGGAGGTTGACCACAATCTGTTCCACTTGCGTCCGGTCGACCATGACAGGGCCAAGCTGCGGCGCCAACCGAAGGTTCAGCGCGATCGTGTCGCCGAGCAAGGGCTGCAGGATGGGCTCTAACTCCCGCACCAGGGAGTTCATGTCGAGCTGCACCGGCTGTGTCATCTGCCGGCGGGCGAAGGCCAGCAGCTGGCGCGTCAGCTTGGCCGAGCGTTCGGCGGCGTAGAGTACCGAGCGGGTGAACTGCCGGCGTTCGTCTCCCGACGGCAGATTCTTGTCCAGGTACTCGGTGTTCCCCATAATCGTAGTGAGCATGTTGTTCAGCTCGTGCGCTACACCACCCGCCAGGCGGCCCAAGGCTTCCAAGCGCTGAGCATGGCGCAGGGCGTCCTCGGTTCTCCGGCGCTCCGTGACCTCGGCCATCGCGCCAAGCATTCGGAGCGGTGTCCCGTCGGTGCTGCGCATGATGTAGGCCCGGTCCTCCACCATGGCGGACCGGCCGGAGCGATGACGGAATCGGTAATCTGCCTCCCATCGCGGCTCCCCGGTCTCAACAGCCATGCGGAGGCCTTCGGTGACGCGAACCCGATCCTCAGGGTGAATCCGCTCCTCCCACCAGACCACCTCCAGGCCGACCTCATCGGGAGGGTAACCGAATAGCTGCTCGAAGTTGTCCGACCACTGGATGGTGGAGGTGTTGAGGTCTCGATCCCAGATCGCCTCGTGGGCTGCTCGAGTGGCCAGCCGGTAGCGTTCTTCGCTTCCCCGGAGGGCATCCTGGAACTGCCTTTCGACCGTGAGATCGCGGAATATCTTGGCGAAACCCATGAGATCGCCCCGAGCATCGTCGATGCGGGTCGTCATGCCGGAAGCCCAGAAGCGAGTCTTGTCCTTGCGCACGAGCCAGCGTTCGTCGCTCGCGCTGCCGTGCTCGGCCGCAAAAGCAAGCTCTCGCTCGGGTACGCCGGCGGCCCGGTCCTCGGGTGTGAACAGCTCGCTTGCATGCTGGCCGAGGAACTCCGCTTGGGTGTAGCCCAAGACGCGATGCACGCCTTCGTTCCAGGTTCGGTTTCGGCCATCTGGACCGATCATGAATATCGCATGATCCCGGATCTGCTCGACAAGCGCCCGGAGCCAGCCGAGTTCACTATCGATGTCAGTTGCCATTCAGCACCTCCCCGGACGTGGCGCTCGTGGGACTTACTCTCGACGGGCGAGAAGTCCACTGGGTCAGGCGGTCAGGAGATCGAGGCATGTGGGGTGATCGAGGTCCGACGTGTACGCAGGACGAGAGGCGTCGAAGAAGGGAAGCAGTGCGCGCGTTTAGGGGCGAGAGTTGAGCCTCGGATGCGAACTGCGATAGTACCTTCCTGCCCGGGTAAGAATCTCGTCCGCGCTCCCACCCAGATTGTTGCGTAGCCACAGGATTACAGACTCGACCGGTGGGAGGGTGGCCCAGGTTGGTCGATAGTTCGCTTTGATGAGTGGTCGCAAACGCTCCAGGCGGGGTCCGAGCACGTCTTCCATAGCCCGCTCAAGTGCAGCTTCAACCTCGGGACCGCATGGGAGTAAATGACTGTGGGCGCAGAAAATCGCGTCGACGGTCGCCACTTGGAAGTCGTGGCCGAAGATATCGATCGGATACGCGCAGTACAGGCTGAAGGCCTGAGATGCCAGGAGTCGGTTCCAGTATTCCTCCAGCATCATCGCGGCGTCGCGCTGGCCTTCGCTCCAGAGCAGTCCTACCATCTCGCCGTACGCCCGGATGCCGCCGTGGCCGGCCCGCTTTCGGAGCAATTCGACATTGCCTCCGATCACCAGGTCGAAGCGGCGCCAATCCGGTAACCCGTTCACCATGAACTTCTCCAGCGTGGCTTCAGCATCCAGCACACTCAGTTGCTCCTGGCGCAGGGCCTCCGTTGGGCACGCCCCATCCATCTCCAGCTGCTGGAGGAACTCCTTGAGGTGCTCCGTCGTTGCGATTACCAAGACGGCGTCACCTTGCCGCAGGCCCTCCCCAACATATCGAGCGACATTGATGGGGAGGAGCTGATCGGGTTCAGCATAGAGCTGAACCAAGTGGTGGTTGGGCTGGGGAGACTCTAACAGCTGGGTAGCGGCGATCATACGACTCGAGGGCGACAGGTAGGGAAAACCTAGTCCTCTGGCTACAGGAGACGCAACCGGTGGGTCCCGCTCCCCATGCCCGTACACGCGATCTTGGGCGCGGCGAAGGCCGGATGGCAGGTGCCACCCGGCCTTCTGTGCATCAAATCCGCGCCACTCAAGCCTGCTGAACCAACCGGCGCTCCGGGCCACTGTACGAGGACTGGCGCCGCCGACGGCGCTCCTCGCCCCCGAACGGCCGAATCCCAACGTCGCCCTCGGCCTCGATGCGGGCTTCCTCGCGACGGACGGTCTCCGAAACGTTCTTAGTCTCCTGCAC
>JACCSE010000067.1 GCA_013813145.1 Gemmatimonadales bacterium | reverse complement strand
GAACACGGGGAGGACCAGCGGCACGGCGCACGGCTCGAGCGCTCCGCCGTCGAGGCGGGGAAGCGGTCTTCGTATCTCCAGCGCGAAGGCCGAGCCGGCGGCATCGGTGCGCAGTCCCGAAACGGCCGCGGCCGCGCCGGGGTCGTCGCCGCAGGTCACCGCCACCACGGTGCGAGGCCGGCGCAGCACCGCGTCGTCCACCATCGCGCGCACCCGTGGGTCGTCATGGTTGATCACGACGGGCGCGCCGTCCTGGAGCATGTCGAGGAAGCGCGCCTTGGTTCGGAGATAGTGATCCGGCGTTCGATGAAAGTCGAGGTGCTCGTCCGGAACGAGATTGGTCACCACGCCGAGCGCGAAGGTCAGGCCCGCCACGCGGCGGAGCGCGATCCCGTGGGAAGTGACCTCCAGGACCGCGGTCGCCACTCCCGCGTCGAGCATCAGCCGGAGCGCGCGGTGAATCGCCGGGGCGTCCGGTGTGGTCATGCCGGTATCCATCGCGCGGCCCCCGGTCTGAACCCCGAGCGAGCCGATCACGCCGACCGGCACTCCGGTGGCGGAGAGTGCCGCCTGAATCAGCAGCGCCGTCGAGGTCTTGCCGAGCGTGCCGGTGATTCCCACCAGCCGCATCGCTCCGGCGGGGCGTCCGTGGAGCGCCGCGGCGAGCACGGGCACCACGTCACGGGGGTCGCTCACCACCAGGGTCGGCACGCCGGACACCGGAGCCGTGGCGCAGGCCGCGACCGCGCCGCGCCGGCGAGCTTCGGGGAGGAAGGCCGAGCCGTCGGCCTTGGCGCCGCGCTGCACCACGAAGAGATCGCCGGGGCGAACCTGACGCGAATCCACGGCGATGCCGCTCACCTCGACGTCGGCGCCCACGAGCGCGCCCGACACTTCGTCGGCCAGCTCCGAGAGTAGAATCAGCATCTCCCAAGATAGGTACTTGATCGCCCGATTCGGCCCGCGGCGGCAAGAAATGGATGACGCGTTCGCCGGCGCGATTGCTATCCTCGCGCATGGCTTCCGGCCGGCGCTTCGTTCCAACCGAGCAGTGGGGAAATCGGCGCCAGCGCCTCGGCCTTCGGGGTGAGCTGGAGGCCATGGAGTTCCTGATCTCGCGGGGCTGGGAAGTCGAGGCGCACCGGTTTCGGCTCGGGCGGCACGACCTCGATCTGGTCGTCCGGCGGGATGATCTGATCGCCTTCGTGGAGGTGAAGACCCGTCGCTCGTCGGTCTGCGGCACGGCCGCGGAATCGGTTGGCGCGCTCAAGCGCCGCATCCTCGGCCGCGTCGCCACGCTCTGGCGGGTGCGGCATGGCAGGGTGGGAGACCGGTACCGATTCGATGTGGTGGCGGTGCGGGATCTGGGCGGGGGGAGGTTCCAGGTAGAGCAGGTGGAGGATGCATGGAGGATGGAAGGGAGCGCGTGCTGAGAGTCGTTAAACGCCATACCTCATCCCGAGCGAGCGAGGAACCTTGCCCGCGGTTCCGGGAGGTCCCTCCCTACGCTCGGGATGAAGTAGGAGTGACCGAAAACCGGTCACCGAGATAGCATTGCTTCGGCCGTTGTTCGGTACTACATTGATCTCTAATTACCACGATGCCTCAAAACCAGCCACAACCACCTAGAGGAAACCATGGCTGCTGACGAAAGCCGGCTCGAAGCCGACCGCCGGAAGGCCCTCGGGCTCGCCATCGCCCAGATCGAGAAGCAGCTCGGTAAAGGCTCCATCATGCGGATGGGCAGCGACTCGGCGCGGGTCAAGGTGGCCGCCATCCCCACCGGCGCCATCAATCTCGACGCCGCCACCGGGGTCGGCGGGATCCCTCGGGGCCGCATCACCGAGATCTACGGTCCGGAATCCTCGGGCAAAACCACCCTCACCCTTCACGTCGCGGCCAACGTCCAGCGGATGGGCGGAGTCGCCGCCTATGTGGACGCGGAGCACGCGCTCGACATCGACTACGCCAAGAAGCTCGGGGTCAACGTCGAGGATCTGCTCGTCTCCCAGCCCGACACGGGGGAGCAGGCGCTCGAGATCGTGGACATTCTGGTCCGTTCCGGCGCGGTGGACCTCGTGGTCATCGACTCGGTCGCGGCCCTCGTGCCCAAGGCCGAAATCGAAGGCGAAATGGGCGAATCGAGCATGGGGGTGCAGGCCCGGCTCATGAGCCAGGCGCTCCGGAAGCTCGCCGGCGCCATCAACCGCTCCAACACGTCGGTCGTCTTCATCAATCAGCTCCGCGAAAAGATCGGCGTCATGTTCGGCAACCCGGAGACCACTACCGGCGGCAAGGCGCTCAAGTTCTACGCCTCGCTCAGGCTCGATATTCGCCGGATCGGCCCGGTCAAGGAGCGCGAGACGGTCATCGGTAACCATGTGCGGGTCAAGGTGGTGAAGAACAAGGTGGCGCCGCCGTTCCGGCAAGCCGAGTTCGACATCATGTTCGACGAGGGGATCAGCCACACCTCGCTCCTGGTGGACCTCGCCTCCGAGGCCAACATCATCCAGAAGTCGGGCGCCTGGTACTCGTACAACGATCAGCGGATCGGACAGGGACGGGAGAACGCCAAGCTCTTCCTCCGCGACAACCCGCCGCTCATGCTCGAGGTCGAGGGCAAGGTCAAGGAACTGCTCGGCATGCGGCCCGTCGCCGGCGTCGGGGCGGACGAGGGCGAAGAGTGACCGCAGGCGGGCAGCGGATCGGCCGCTTGCCCGTCATCACCGCGATCAGTCCGGATCCGCGCCGCCCCGGCGCGGTCCGGGTCGAGGTGGACCGGGCGCCGTTCGCCTCGATCTCGCAGGAGGCCGTGACGGCCCAGGCGCTGGCCGCCGGGCGCGAGCTGGACGAAAATCTCCGCGAGCGGCTCGGCCTCGAGGCCGATGTGGAGGCCGCTTTCCGCACCGCGCTGCGGGCCCTGGAACGGCGCTCCTTCGGCCGGGCCGATCTGGGCCGGCGCCTCCGGCGAAAGGGACATGCCCCCGAGGCGGTCGAGTCGGCGCTGCAGCGCGCGGTAGCCCTCCGCCTGCTCGATGACGAGGCTTTCGCCGTGAACTACGTCGAGACCCGGTCCAGCCGGGGCCGCGGGCCGGTCCGGCTCACCCGCGACCTCCTGGCCATGGGCATAGACCGCCGGCTCATCGACCGGGCCGTCACCGCCCACTTCAACGACGGCGCCGACCGCAGCGCCGTCCCGCTCACCCTCGCCGGCAAGCGCGCCGCGCAGCTCGGCGACCTGCCGCGCGAGGTCAAGCGGCGACGGATCCTCGCGTACTTGGCGCGTCGGGGGTTCGTGGGGAGGGAAATTTCGGAGATGGTTGGGCGGGTGGTGAAGTAGGGGGTTGGCTATTGGGCTATCGGCTATCGGCTATCGGCTATCGGCTATCGGCTATCAGCTATCAGCTATCAGCTATCGGCCGTGGCCGCGAGCTTTGGCGGACTACCGTGAGTAATCGGCCCAGCATCTTCTGGATGCGACGGAGATGGGTGGCGAGTCGGGTTGTCGTGGTGGGATCCAAGAAATTCAAGTCGCTGGCGAGCAGGAGGTGGCTCTCCAATTCTGCTGCGGACCCAAGGCTGATGCGCGCGAACCGTGCGAGCTCGCCGTCCGTGTTCCTCCCGCACCCTTCTGCGATATTCGCCGCGATGGAGCCAGCGGAGCGCCGCATCTGGGATGTCAATCCATAAGCTTCAGAGCGGGGAAAGCTCGCGGTGGCGCGATATATCTCGAGCGCCAGCTCGTGAGCAGTCTGCCAAACCTCGAGCTTCTTGAAGTCTCCCACGGCCGTCCCCTCAGCGCTCCTCCCCACCATGTCCCCTTCGCAACAGGCCCGCCAATTCCAGCGCCGCCGCCAACACCCCTTTACCGCAACTCATCTTTGACTCACGATCCGATAGCCGATAGCCGATAGCCGATAGCCGATAGCCGATAGCCGATAGC
>JACCSE010000057.1 GCA_013813145.1 Gemmatimonadales bacterium | reverse complement strand
CGCCTCCTGCGATTCGTACTGATCCTTCAACCGACTCACCACGTTCGGATCCGCCAGCGTAGTGGTATCGCCGAGGGCCCGTCCTTCCGCGATGTCCTTGAGCAACCGCCGCATGATCTTCCCGCTGCGGGTCTTCGGCAGGTCGGCGCTGAAGAGGATGTCGTCTGGCCGCGCGATGGCGCCGATCTTCCGCGCTACGTGTTCTTTGAGGTCGTCCCGCAATCCGGGCGAGGGCTGAGTCCCCTCCTTGAGCGTGACGAACGCCGCGAGCGCCTGGCCCTTCAGGTCGTGCGCCCGCCCCACGACCGCCGCCTCGGCGACGGCAGGGTGATCCACCAGCGCGCTTTCCACCTCCATCGTTCCGATCCGATGGCCGGCCACGTTCAGCACATCGTCCACCCGGCCCAGGATCCACCAGTACCCGTCGTCGTCCAGCTTGGCGCCGTCGCCCGCGAAATAGCGGCCGGGGAACCGGCTCCAGTAGGTCTCCCGGTAGCGCTCGTCGTCTCCAAAGATGGTGCGGAGCATTCCGGGCCAGGGCTCGGCCAGGGTGAGGAAGCCACCGCCCTTCTCCAGCACCTTGCCATTGTTGTCCACCAGCTCGGCCACGATGCCGGGGAACGGCAGGGTTGCCGAGCCGGGCTTGGTGGTCGTCACCCCAGGGAGAGGGGTAATCATGATTCCGCCGGTCTCGGTCTGCCACCAGGTGTCCACGATGGGGCAGCGGCTCCCCCCGATCTGCTCGTTATACCAGATCCACGCCTCGGGGTTGATCGGCTCTCCCACCGATCCGAGCAGCCTGAGCGTCGAAAGGTCGTGCCGGGCGGGATGCTGCGTTCCCCACTTCATGAAGGCCCGGATGGCGGTCGGCGCGGTGTAGAACACCGTCACGCCATAGCGCTCCACTAGGGTCCAGAACCGGTCCCGCTCCGGCCAGTCGGGCGCGCCTTCGTACATCAGCACCGTCGCGCCGTTGGCGAGCGGTCCGTAGACCACGTAGGAGTGCCCCGTCACCCAGCCGATGTCTGCGGTGCACCAGAACACGTCCTCCTCGCGAAGGTCGAAGACGTACTTGGTCGTCGTCGTGACCTGGGTGAGGTAACCGCCGGTGGTGTGGACGATTCCCTTGGGCTGTCCCGTCGTGCCCGAGGTGTAGAGGATGAAGAGCAGGTCCTCCGCGTCCATCGGCTCCGGTTCGCACCGGCGCGACTCGGCCTCGAGCACCCGGTGCCACCAGTGGTCCCGTCCTTCGGTCATGTCGGCGAACGATTCGTCGCCCGAGCCGCCCGGGCGGCGCTGTACGACTACCACGTGGCGAATCGAGGGGCACTCCTTCACCGCCTCATCGGCCATGCGCTTGAGCGGCAGCACCTGGCCCCGGCGGTAGCCGCCGTCGGCGGTGATGAGCGCCACCGCCTGCGCGTCGTTGATCCGATCGCGCAGCGCCTCCGCGGAAAAGCCACCGAACACCACCGAGTGCACCGCCCCGATCCGGGCGCACGCCAGCATCGCGATGGCCGCCTGCGGGACCATCGGCAGGTAGATGGCGACCCGGTCTCCCTTCTTCACTCCGAGCCGCTTAAGCGCGTTGGCGCAGCGGTTCACTTCGCCGGCCAGCTCATAGTAGGTGAGGACCTGCCGGTCGCCCGGCTCTCCTTCCCAGATGATCGCCGCCTTGTTCCGGCGAGGACCGAGCAGATGGCGATCGAGGCAATTGGCCGACGCGTTCAGTATCCCCCCGAGGAACCACTTGGCGTGGGGCGGGGTCCACTCCAGAATGCGGGTCCACGGCCGGATCCAGTCCAGGGCCCGGGCCTCTTCGGCCCAGAACTCCTCCCGGCTCCGCGCGGCGGCATCGTAGAGCGCGCCGGTGCCGCGGGCCCGGGCCGCGAACTCGGCCGGGGGAGGGAAGCGTCGCTGTTCCGAGAGCAGGGTATCGAGCTGATCCGACATGATCTCACCGGCTCTCGATCGGGACGAACGGGCGCTCCTGCTGGCCGGTATATATCTGGCGCGGACGGGCGATCTTCTGGTCCTTGTCCAGGAGCATCTCCTCCCATTGCGATAGCCATCCCGGCATCCGGCCGAGCGCGAAGAGCACCGTGAAGTACTCGGTCGGGTAGCCCATCGCCTGATAGATCAGGCCGGAGTAGAAGTCCACGTTGGGATAGAGCTTCCGCTTGATGAAGTACTCGTCCTCCAACGCGATCCGTTCCAGCTCCAGCGCGATCTCGAGCTTGGGATTGAGCCCGGTTTCGGCGAAGACGTCGTCGGCCACCTTCTTGATGAGCTTGGCCCGCGGGTCGTAGGATTTGTAGACCCGGTGCCCGAAACCCATGAGCCGTCCGCCGCCGCCCTTCACCTCCTTGATGAACTCCGGGATGTTCTTCTTCTCTCCGATCTCGTCCAGCATACTGAGCACGGCCTCGTTGGCTCCGCCGTGCAGTGGCCCGTAGAGCGCCGCGATTCCCGCCGAAATCGCCGAGAACGGGTCTACCTGGGACGAGCCGACCGCCCGCACCGCGCTGGGAGCAGTTCTGCTCGTGATCGGCGTGCAGGATCAGCAGGATCTCCAGGGCATGCTGCAGCACCTTGTTCG
>JACCSE010000421.1 GCA_013813145.1 Gemmatimonadales bacterium | reverse complement strand
GCGCTGGCCCGCCAGGCCGACCTGGAGCGCGCCCGCCGCGAGTGGCTCGCGGCCAGGACCGGCGTGCGGAGGGCGGGGGCGCGTCCGGCGCTCGGCGCGGAAGCCGAGGTGGAGCGTGCGGTCTCGGGCGCGGAGGGTAGCTCGCCCTGGGTCGTCTCGCTGACCGGACTCTTTACCGTGGAGCTGGGCCGCGCTCGCGCTGCTGCCGCTGGCGCTGGGCAGCGGCGATCCCGGCCGGGAGATCGAGGGTCCGATGGCGATCGTGATCCTCGGCGGCCTCCTGAGCTCGACGGTACTGAGTCTGTTCGTTCTTCCCACCCTGGCTCTCCGCTTCGGGCGTTTCGCGCCCGGCGTGAGCCGCGACGATGAGGAGGTAAGGTGATGATCCGTGTCCCTGTGCTGCTGGCGATCCTGTCTCCCGCCGCCCTGGCGGCGCAGGACACCGTGCGTTTTACCCCGAAGGTGGCGCAGCCCACCTACGCCGTGCGCCCGCCGGTGCTGAAGGTGCGGCCGGGCACCGTGCTGGTGAGCCGCACCAACTTCGGGCCCTACTACACCGAGGCCGGCGGCGCGTTTCCCGGTGAGGTCGGGCCGATCTACGTGGAAGGCGCCACGACCCGGGACATGCTGAAGGTCGAGATCGTGAAGGTGCGGCCCAACCACGGCCTCGCGGCGTCCCAGGTGTACTCCGACTTCGGCGGACTCGCCACCGACTCACGGGTGCGCCTCCTCAACGAGCCGATCGCGCCCCGCCGCTACGTCTGGCGGCTGGACACCGCCCGCATGGTGGGTGTCACCGACATGCCCAAGAGTCGGGTCGGCAAGATGCAGATCGAGCTGCGACCGATGCTGGGCCGGCTCGCCGTGGCACCGCAGGGACAGGAAGCGTTCAACGGGATCTGGCCCGGCGATTTCGGCGGCAACATGGACGCCCCCGAACTGCGAGAAGGCACTACGGTGTATCTCCCGATCTTCCACGATGGCGCCTACTTCTATTTCGGTGACGGACACGCGCGGCAGGGAGAAGGCGAGGTGGCGGGCACCGGGCTGGAGACCAGCATGGACGTCGTACTCAAGATCGACGTGGTCAAAGGCCGGACGATCGACTGGCCGCGCCTGGCCGACGCCGACCACATCATGGTGGCCGGCAGCGGCCGGCCCCTCATCGACGCGTTCCGACTGGCTCACGTGGAGCTGATCGAATGGCTGGAGCAGGAATACGGGTTCGACCGAACCGACGCCTACACCCTCCTGGGGCAGGTCGGAGAAAGCACCGTGGCGAACATCGTGGACCCGGCGTACACCGTCGTCGCCAAGATCCGGAAGCAGTATCTCCCGCCGCCCGATCGTCGTCCGTAGGGGCGAGGTTTGCCTCGCCCGATCGTTCGTAGGGAATCGGGTCAAGTGAGCCAGATCACGACCCTCCGTGCCGGCGGGACTTATCCTCCGTTCAGCGAATCAGACCGAGCCACCGAGGAGGGAGGCGATATGAAGCCCATCGCACGCACCGCGCTTGTGGCGCTGCTGGTGTCGGCACTGGCGTGCAGCGACCGTGAGGAGCGGAACACCGAAGATGCGGTAGACGACGCCGCGGAGCGGGTCGAAGCCACCGCGGAAAAGGCCGGGCAGGAGGTTCGCGAGGGAGCCCGGGAGCTGGGCGACTACACCTTCGACCAGCGCGAGGATTTCCGGAGCGCCGCGCGCCAGCGGCTCGCGGACGTGGACAAGGAAATCGAAGAGCTTGGCCGCGACACCCGAGATGCCGCCGGCACGGTGAGCGAGGAAGCGATGGCCGGCATCCGGACCGCCCGGCAAAAAGTCGACCGCAGTCTCGAGCGGGTAGGGAACGCCACCGCGGACGACTGGGACGACGTCCGCTCCGGCGTGGAAGAGTCCATCGAGGGCGCCCGAAAAGCGATCGCCGAGGTCCGCAGCACCAGGGGACCGATGGGCGGACGGGCGGCGGGACCGACCTGACGGGCAAGCTAAGATCGATGAGCGGCGACGCGTGCGTCACCCCTACCGGCCTGTTCCTGCGCTAGCCGGATCGCTTCGCTCGAACACCCGCCCGATCCAGCCGATCATCACCCGCGCCTCCGCCGCCGCGACACCCAGCGCCGCGGCGGAGGCCGGGACCGCTGCCCACCAGCCGATCCCCCAACCGAAGCCCAGAAAGACTGCCGCCCCGACCGCCACCGGCAGCAGGAGCGTCGTGGCCAGCAGCGCGAGATACGCGATCATCGCCAGCATGTTCTGCCCCAGCGCCTCGACGCCTCCGGGGCGATCCGAACCGGGCGCGATCCAAGCGGGGTAGAGCATCGCGGCACCGTTGTGAATCAGGAGACCCAGCAGGTTGACCGCCGGCAGGAAGACGAAGGCCGCCGCGAGCACCGCACTGCGGATCACGAGGCTCGGCTCCATCGCCCGGTTCCCCAGAAAAGCGAGATACGCGAAGCCGAGCACGCCGAGCTGAAGTGCGCTGAGGACCAAGGTGGATGAGGCGACCTCCGCCGTCACCAGCGAACGGGCCGGTATCGGATAGCTGCGGAGCAGATCCAGCTTCGACAGGTCGCCCCGCAGATCGCTCCGCACCCACTGCGGTCCGATGACGAACAGAAACCCTCCCACCATCGCCGCGAGCCAGCCCACCACCTCCGCCACCTTGCCCTCGGAGCGGAAGGAGAGCACTGCCAGGATGATGCCGCCGGCGACCAGCGTCGTCCCGATCGAGCGGGGCCGCCCCGTCCGGACGACCGCCACCAGGTTCTTCCACAGGATCGCGCCGGCGGGCGAGCCGTCCGGAGCGAGCCGGTAGGGCGGCGGCTCCCGGCTTACCGCCCGGGGCGAGCGCCGTTTCCGCGAGCGATCGACCAGCGCCTCGGCGCGGCGAAGCGAAGCCTCGGCCGCCGCCTCCTCGAACGCGGCGTCCGAGCGGACCACCCAGACGTAGTGCAACGCCAGGATGGCGAGCGCGGGTCCCATCGCGCGCAGCCAACCCTCGGCGCTCCCCGCGGTGAGCGGCCCCATCAGGGCCAGGAACGGCGCGAGCAGTAGCCGCGTAGCGGGCAAGTCCAGCGCGGTGCCGATGGCGGCCAGAAACGGCCCGATGCCCCCGTTCCAGCCGGCCGCGAGGATCGCCGACGCCTCCGCTGCCACCCAGATCGCCCCCAGAAGCGCCAGCGCCACGGCGACGAGCGACACCTTGCGTCGCCGCGCGGCCGCGACCCCGTGCGCGGACAGGCTGCCCCGCACGTACGAGGCGGCCAACCGATGCAGTGAGAGGGTGGTGAACAACACCCAGAGCCCGCCGGCGCGCAGCCAGGCCGACGCGTCGAAGCGCCTCGGCGAAAGGAGCAGCGTCCACACGAGCGTGTTGACCAGGATGACGAGCTGTCTGCGAAGCAGCTTGAAGTGGATGAGCTGCCGCCGCGAGATCGGGGCGGGGAAAAGGAAGGTCACCTCTGCCGGGGTAAAAGCCAGCACCCGCCGCTCGGCGGCGAAGATCCACGCCCACGCGACCAGCCCCGCGACGACGACCGCGCCGGCCGGCGCGAGCCACCCGGCCTCGCGAATCTCAGGAGCGAGAGAACCAGGCCGCTGGTAGACGATGATGAACCAGATATAGAGGATGCCCAGGACCAAGGCCACCGAATAACGCGGCTGCCGGAGACGCCGTAGCTGTCGCGCCAGCCGGTTCCGGGCGGAGCGGCCAATGAGGTAGGCGAAGGTGCCGATCACTCGCCGACCAGCGCCAGAAAGATCTCTTCCAGCGACTGCCCGGCGAGCTCCGGCCGCCCTCCCACGATGTCGGCCACGGTGCCGAACGCGACCACCCTTCCATGCCGCAGCACCAGCACCCGGGTGCAGATTTCTTCCACCAGGTGGAGCAGGTGGGAGCTGAGCATGACGGCAACCCCCTCCGCCGCGCGGCTGACGATGGTGGCCTTCATCCGGCGGATCCCCACCGGATCGAGGCCGGTGAGCGGCTCGTCGAGCAGCAGCACCCGCGGCCGATGGATCAACCCACAGGCGATCGCAAGCTTCTGTTTCATCCCCCGGGACAGTTCCTCGGGGAGAGCCGCCCGCTTTTCCGCGAGCTCCAGCTCGCCGAGCAGGCCGGGGATCTGGGCGTCCACGTCACCGACTCCATAGAGACGGGCGACGAATCGAAGATGCTCTTCGACCGTGAGATACTCGAAGAGGTGCGGCTCGTCGGGGATGAACGCCAGCGCCGCTTTGGCGGCCACCGGATCCGATGCGAGGTCGTGACCGGCCACTGTAATGCGGCCCCGGCTGGGGATGATGATTCCCGCGATGGCGCGAAGGGTGGTGGTCTTGCCGGCGCCGTTGGGGCCCACCAGACCGAGCACCTCTCCGGCGCGGACCGCGAACGAGAGTCCCTGGACGGCGGGGAGGTCCCCATAGAGCTTTTCCAGGCCCTCGATCTCGATCACATGCGCTCCAGTCTGGCTCGGCGGCGGCTACAGGTGAAACTTTCGGGGTAATCGGGGCGTCTCTCTTTGGAACATCATTGCCCGGCGCGTCCGGCCCCTCGGAGCGAAGCTTATGCGCAAATACTGGCTCAGGATCTTCATCGGCGCCTTCGCCATCTTCGCGATCGGGATGATCGGAGTCACCCTGGCCCGGAAGGGCATCGCCAAGGTCCACAGGATCGTGGAGAGCGACGACCAACTCACCATCCCCTTGGCCTTCGTGCCGTTCGTGCTGGACGGGGAACGGCTCGGCAACCTGGAGGAGGTCGTCATTAACCGGGACACGCCCCGCCAGGTCCGCTCGGTCGAGCTGGAGATCGATCTCTCGGACTCGCTCCTCGCCCAGGGGCTCAGCGGCTGCCGGCTGGCGGCGAACTTCGAGAGCGATCCGCGAAAGCCCGGGCTCAACATCCGGACCTCGCCGCGCGATCGGAACGCCTTCTCGTGCCTCCCCGGGGACTCGATTCCGCCGGATCTGACGGAGTTCGGCGAGGCGGTCTTTCAACCGGGCGAGGTGCGGGTTCCGCTTTACCTCCAGAAGGAGCTGGTGGATGAACTGCACGAAGCGCTGGCGGAAGATTCGACGAAGGCCGAGTCTCAGACCGACTCGCTGGCCGAGCTTGCGGAGCTCCGGTCGGACTCGGCCGTCGAGGCGCTGGCCGCCGACGCCGACTCGATAGGGCGGGCCGGCCGGCGGCTCGGCGATTCGCTCCGCGAGGTGGCGCTCCGCCGGGTCGATTCGATGCACGTCGAGCTGAGACAGATGCGCGTTGATTCGATGCGCGTCGAGCCACGGATAGCGGACCCGGTGCCGCGCAGGTAGCTTCCGCGGCGATGCTCCTCGTCCTCGACAATTACGACAGCTTCACCTACAACCTGGTTCAATACGCCGGCGAGCTCGGCGCGGATCCGGTAGTCTACCGGAACGATGCCCTCACCGTCGAGGCCGCGCTCGCGCTCGCGCCGGCCGCCATCGTAATTTCACCGGGTCCCTGTACCCCGCGGGAAGCCGGGATCTCGGTCCCGCTGGTGCGTGCGGCAGCCGGCCGGATCCCCTTGCTCGGCGTTTGTCTGGGCCACCAGGCGATCGGGGAGGCCTTCGGCGGGCGAGTCGTGCGTGCCGATCGCCTCATGCACGGCAAGACCACGATGGTGACCCACACCGGCCATCCGCTCTTTCGTCACGTCCCCGCGCCATTCGAGGTGATGCGCTACCACTCGCTGGTCGTCTCCCCGGAGGCGCTGCCACCCGAGTTGGCCGTGACGGCCTGGTCCGACGACCGGCCGGCCGGCACCGAGATCATGGCCCTCTGCCACCGCACGCTGAAGGTGTTCGGCCTCCAGTTCCACCCCGAGTCCATCGCCACCAAGGATGGAAAGCGGCTGCTGGCCAACTTCTTCGAACTCGCCGCCTGACCCGAGCTCCATCGTCGAGCTGACGATCCGGCGCGCCGTCATGGAAGTGAGGGCCGCTCCCTTCCGCGTGCCTTGCCAAGGTCCGTGGTGGCCATAGGTGCTAAGGCAGTGCCCTTCAAGCCGATAGCCGATAGCCGATAGCCTGCATTTACCTCGGCACGCCTTTTGACTCGACCCCCGTGCCCTGTTAGTTTCCGTGATGCGCGTCCTCGGTGTGATCCCGGCACGTCTAGGCTCCACCCGTCTCCCCCACAAACCGCTCCAGCTCCTGGCCGGCGAGCCGCTCATCACCCGGGTGATTCAGCGCGTCGTGGAGCACGATCTGACGGACGAGCTGGTGGTGGCGACGGATTCGGCCCGCATCGTGGAGGTGGCTGAACGCTCGGGGGTGCGGGCGGTGCTGACCGACCCAGCCCATCTCTCGGGCACTGACCGGGTGGCCGAGGTGGCGGCGCGGCCGGAGTTCGCCGGGGCCGACGTCGTGGTGAATGTGCAGGGCGACGAGCCGTTCTTGCCGCGGGAAGCGCTGGCGGGCGCCATCGAACGTGTAGAGCGAGGGGATGATGTCGGCACCGCCGCCGCGCCGCTCGACCCGGCGCTGGCGGTAGACCCGGCGCGGGTGAAGGTGGTCACCGACGCGTGGGGGCGCGCGCTGTACTTCTCCCGGGCACCGATCCCGCATCGGCGGGAGCCGTCCGACGATGCGACCGATCTCTATTGGCAGCATCTCGGCATTTACGCGTACGGGCAGGCGGCACTGGCCCGGTGGGTCGCCGCCGAACCCAGCGCGGCGGAGCTGGCCGAGCGGCTGGAGCAGCTCCGGGCGCTGCACTGCGGGTTGACGATCGGTGTGGCCCGGCTGGACGAGCCGGCGCTGCCCGGGGTGGACACGCCGGACGACCTTCAGCGGGCGGAAGCCCATTGGCACGCACTTCAGGGGTAAGTCTATGACCACGGGTCCGAACGCGACCAAGTACATCTTCGTCACCGGCGGCGTCGTCTCCTCCCTCGGGAAAGGCATCGCCGCCGCTTCGCTGGGGCGGTTGCTGGTCGAGCGCGGCCTCAGCGTGACGATGCAGAAGTTCGACCCCTACATCAACGTCGATCCGGGGACGATGTCCCCGTTCCAGCACGGCGAGGTGTTCGTCACCGACGACGGCGCCGAGACCGACCTCGATCTGGGCCACTACGAGCGTTTCATCGACCGGTCGCTCTCCCAGCAGAACAACATCACCACCGGCCGGATCTACCAGGCGGTGATCAACAAAGAGCGCCGCGGCGAATACCTCGGCTCCACCGTGCAGGTGATCCCGCACATCACCGACGAGATCAAGAACGCCATCCGCCGCACCGCGCCGGGCCACGATGTGGTCATCACCGAGATCGGCGGGACGGTGGGTGATATCGAGTCGCTGCCGTTCCTCGAGGCGATCCGGCAGTTCCGCCAGGAGGTGGGTCGCGACAACGCGCTCTTCATCCACCTGACGCTGGTGCCCTACATCGCGGCGGCCGGTGAGCTCAAGACCAAGCCGACCCAGCACTCGGTTCGCGACCTGATGCAGATCGGGATCCAGCCCGACATTCTCATCTGCCGCGCCGAGCAGCCGCTCGCCCCGGACATCAGGCGGAAGATCGCGCTCTTCTGCAACGTGGACTTCGGCTGCGTCATCGAGAGCCCCGACGTGAAGTCGATCTACGAGATCCCACTCCGCTTCCTGGAGCAGGGACTCGACCGCGAGGTCTGCCAGCGGCTCCGGCTGGAGACCAAGGAGCCCGACCTCCGGGGCTGGAAGGCGATGAGCGAGCGGATCCTCCACCCCGCGCACCAGGTGCGTATCGCGGTGGTGGGCAAGTACACCTCGCTCCACGACGCCTACAAATCGGTCCAGGAGGCGCTCATCCACGGCGGTATTCCGCACGACGCCAAGGTCGAGATCGAGTGGCTCCCGAGCGACCGCTTCGTCGATCAGGCGGCGGCGGGCCGGCTGCTCTCGGGCTTCGACGGGCTGCTGATTCCGGGCGGCTTCGGCGAGCGCGGGGTCGAGGGGATGGTGCAGGCGATCCGCTGGTCCCGCGAGAACGACCTGCCCTTCTTCGGGATCTGCCTCGGTCTCCAGGTGGCGATCATCGAGTTCGCCCGCCACGTCTGCAAGCTGCCCGACACCAACAGCACCGAGTTCGCGCCCGAGTGCGAAACCCCGGTGATCGCGCTGATGCAGTCCCAGCGCGAGGTGAACGATCTGGGCGGCAGCATGCGGCTGGGGGCATACACCGCTCGGCTGCGCCCCGGCTCCCGGGTCGCGCAGGCCTACGGGGTCGGCGAGATCAGCGAGCGCCACCGCCACCGTTGGGAGGTGAGCAACGCCTACCGCGACGTGCTGGCCGAGTACGGGCTCCGGCTCTCCGGACAGTCGCCCGACGGCGGACTGGTCGAGGTGATCGAGCTGCCCGAACACGCCTGGTTCATCGGCTGCCAGTTCCATCCGGAGCTTAAGTCCCGGCCCACCCGGCCCCATCCGCTCTTCTCCGGTTTCGTGGGCGCGGCGCTCCGCCGGCACCGTGGCCGCGGAGACAGCGTGGCCCCCGCGCCCGTAGAGCTGGCCGGAATCGGGCGCTGATGGCCTGGACCTTCGCCCACGCGCCCTTTCTCATCGCCGGCCCTTGCGTCGTGGAGCCCGGAGATGTGCTGCCCCGGGTCGCCGACGCGCTGGCCCGGCTCTCGGCGGAACGGGGAATCCCGGTCTGCTTCAAGGCCAGCTTCGACAAGGCCAACCGGGCGAGGCTCGGGGCGGCTCGCGGGCCCGGACTCGACGAGGGACTTCGCGCCCTCGAGCGCGTCCGTGACGGGAGCGGGCTGCCGGTACTCACCGACATCCACCACCCGGACCAGGCGTCCCCGGCGGCGGAGGTGGTGGACGCGCTCCAGATCCCCGCGTTCCTCTGCCGGCAGACCGACCTGCTGGTCGCGGCGGGTCGTACCGGCCGTCCCGTGAACGTGAAGAAAGGTCAGTGGATGCCGGCCGAGGCGATGGTGGGCGCCCTGGAAAAAGTCCGCGGCGGTGGCAGCGATGACGTGGCGGTGACCGAACGCGGCACCTTTTTCGGATACGGCGACCTGGTCGTGGACATGCGGAACTTCGCCCGTCTCCGGGAGGCTACCGGGGCTCCGGTGATCTTCGACGCCACTCACTCGGTGCAACAGCCGGGGCAGGGAGCAGCCGGCGCGAGCGGCGGCCTGCGGGAGTTCATCCCCCCGCTCCTCGCCGCCGCCGCCGTGGCCGGCGCCGACGGGTTCTTCCTGGAGACCCACCCCGACCCGGCGCACGCCCCCAGCGACTCCGCCACCCAGTGGCCCCTCGACCGTCTCACCGACCTGATCGACCGCACTCTCGACCTCTGGTCCCGCGCGCGGGATCGGGCCGCGGTGCTCCGCGATGCAGATTGACCCCTCGGCGGCGCAGCGCGTCCGGCTGCTGGTGCTCGACGTGGACGGGGTGCTCACCGACAACGGCATCTGGATCGGCCCGATCGCCGGCGAGCGGGTGGAACTGAAGCGGTTCGATATTCAGGACGGGCTCGGCTTGATTCTCCTGCGCACGGCCGAGATCCCGGTCGTCTGGCTCAGCGGCCGGCACTCTGAGGCCACCGCGCTCCGCGCGCGCGAGCTCAAGGTCGAGGAGCTGCTCCAGGTGCCCGGTCCCCGCAAACTCGAGGCACTCGAGCAGCTCATCTCCCGGCGCGAGCTCTCCTGGGACGAGGTGGCCTACGTGGGCGACGACCTCGCCGACCTTCAGGTGCTCCGCCGCGTCGGGCTGGCGATCGCCGTCGCCAACGCGGTTGCCGAGGTCCGGGCCGTGGCGAGCTTCGTCACCCGCGCGGCGGGAGGGCACGGAGCGGTGCGGGAGGTCGTGGAAGCGCTGCTCAAGGCGCGTGGGGTCTGGGCCGAAATCCTGGAGCGCTACTTCACCGAACCGGCCCACCGTGCCCGCTGACGCCGGCGCGCTGGTCGAGCTCGGCCGCCGGGTGCTCCGGCTGGAGGCGGCCTCGGTCGGCACCGCGGCCGACCGGCTGGACCACCGCTTCGGCCGCGCGGTGCGCCTCCTGGCCGATGCGACCGGCCGGGTCATCGTGTCCGGGGTTGGCAAGTCCGGGCTCATCGCGCGGAAGCTGGCGGCCACACTGACGTCGACCGGGACGGCCGCGAGCTACCTGCACCCGGTGGACTCGCTCCACGGCGACCTCGGCATCGTCGGCCGGGAGGACGTGGCCATCGTGCTGAGCAAGAGCGGCGAGTCGCAGGATCTCTTCGGGCTGCTCGGCTCGCTCCAGCGGCTCGGCGTGCCGATCATCGCCGTCACCGGCGGTCTCGATTCCACCCTGGCACGGGTGGCGACGGTGGCGCTGGACGGCTCCGTGGCCGAGGAAGCGTGCCCCCACGACCTGGCACCGACCTCCAGCACCACCGTCGCCCTCGCGCTGGGCGACGCGCTCGCGGTGGCGCTGTTGGAGGTCAAGGGATTCCGCCGGGAAGACTTCGCGGCGCTTCACCCGGGCGGGAGCCTGGGCAGGCGCCTGCTGCTGCGCGTTCGGGACGTCATGCTGCAGCCCGGCCGGTTGCTCCGTCCGGACGCCACCATGCGGGACGCGGTGGTGAGCCTGGCGCACGACCGCGGCCTCGCCATGGTCGCGGCCGATGGGCTGCTGGAGGGTGTGCTCACCACCGGAGATCTCACCCGGCTGGCGGAGCAGGATCCGAGCTTTCTCGACCGGTCGGTGAGACAGGTAATGACCCGCACTCCCAAGACCGCAGCGCCCGACGATCTCGCCGCCGCGGCCGTCAACACGATGGAGCGTCACGGCGTCATCGTGCTGCCGGTGGTGGATGGCCTGGGAGGGATCGTCGGGGTCGTCCACCTGCATGATCTGATGCGGGCGGGGGCCGTATGAGCGGGGCAGGGGGGCAGCGGGGGAGCGGGGCAGCAACAGCACACCGGCCGCCCGTCGGTTCTTGGAGCAGCCTGCCCCGCGGCCCCGCTGCCCCCCTGTCCCTCCTCGCAGCCCTCTGCGCCCTCCTCACGCTCCCGATCGCGGGCTGCGAGGAGACCGGAGCGCGTCCCACCGCCACCCTCCAGGCCCCTGACAGCGCGGACCAGCTGCTCGAGGGGTTCTCGCATTACGTGACCAATGAAGGCGTGCGCCGGACTCGGGTGGAGGCGGACACCGCGTACTTTTACGAGAGCTCCCAGGTCACCGAGCTCAGGGACATCAAGGTCACCTTCTACGACCTGCAGGGGGAGGAGGGCTCCACGCTGACGGCGAAACGCGGGACGTACCGCTGGCAGGATGGCTCGATGGAGGCCAACGACGACGTGGTGGTCGTCTCGCCCGATGGCCGGCGGCTCACCACCGAAGCGCTGCGCTACGACAACGCGACCAATACCATCTCCACCGACCAGCGCTTCAACTTCGACCGCGGCACCGAGCACCTGGAGGGCAACAGCTTCCGCTCGGACCCGGACTTCAAGAACGTCGTCACCGACCGCCCCCGCGGCGTGGCGGGGGATGGGCTGTTGTTGCCGGGACAGGACGGAGAGCAGTGAAGCGGCGGCGGGGCGGTGGGGCAGGGGGGCAGGGGGGCAGCCCGCTCCAGCGACCGACCACGCGCCGGTGTGCTGTTCCTGCCCCGCTGCCCCGCTGCCCCGCTACCCCCCCGCTGCTCTGGACGGCCATCGTTGGAGTCGCGCTCATGTGCCCCCGCCCCACCGCCGCCCAGAGCCAGCGCTGCATCTTTCAGATCGACAACGTCGACCGTCAAGGCAACGTGGTCGAGACGCCGCGGGGCACCAATTACTTTGCCGGCGGCAACGTCCGGTTGAGCTGCCGGGGCACGCAGATCTCGATGCGAGCCGACAGCCTCGCCTCTTTCGGCGGGAGCGTGGTGCAGTTCATCGGCAACGTACAGTATCGCGATTCGTCCCTCACGATGGATGCGGAGCGCGGCACCTACTACCGAAACGCCGAGAAGTGGGAGGCGCGGGGAAAGGTGACCACCAATAATCTCCTCACCGGCTCCACGCTCACCGGGCCCGCCCTGGACTACTACCGGGTGGCCAGAGGCGTTCGCGACACCACCGAGATGTTCGCCACCGGGCGGCCCCGGATCCGCTACGTCACGGCGGACTCCGCCGGGCAGGAGGGGGAGCCGTATCTCATCGTGGCCGACCGGGTGCGGTTCAAGGGAAACGACCGGCTCTGGGCCGGCGGCAAGGTGACGATCGACCGGAGCGACTTCGCCGCCCGCTCCGACTCCCTGCGGCTCGATACCGGCAAAGGGAGCGACGGCACCCTGATCGGGGCCAACCCGACGTTGCGGGGCATCGGGCCGGACAGCTTCACGGTCAGCGGCAATCGCCTCGACCTCACCCTCGAGCGCCGGGACCTCACCTACCTCCTCGCCCGGGGCAACGCGCGGACCGTGAGCCGCGAGTGGAACCTGGTCGCCGACACCATCGCGCTCGACCTCGCCAGCCGGAAGCTGGAGCAGACTCTCGCCTGGGGCGACAAGACCCGGCCCAGCGCCACCTCGCCCGCGTACGCCCTGACCGCCGACTCGCTCGCCCTCGACACCCCGGGGCAGCGGTTGAAGGAGGTGCGCGGGTTCGGCAAGGCGTGGCTCGGCGGCACGGTGCACGCCGCCAGCCGGGACCGGGACTGGATGCGCGGCGACACTATCGTCGCGCGCTTCGCCGCCGCCGATTCCGCCGGCGCCTCCCGCGCCGTGCTCAGCCGCATCGAGGCGCGCCAGGCGGCACAGTCCTATCACCTGGAGCCGAATCGGCAATTTCCCGCGCGGCCATCGGTGAATTACGCGCGGGGCGACGTGATCGTCGTCACCCTGAAGAACGACACCACCCGCGCCGTGGACCGGGTGGAGATCCGGGGCAAGGTGGACGGAGTTCAACTCGAGGCCTCCGCCGATACCGCCGCCGCGCCGGCCCCGGCGGACTCCGCGCGCGCCATTGGAGACGCCCAGTGAGCCCGGCCGAATGGATCAGCGCCCTCGGCGATCGCGATCCCTCGGTGCCCATCGCGCTCGCGGCGATCACCCGTGCGGCCGGTGCGGCGGACACCGTGGATTTCGCCGACCTGATCATGATGTACCGCGAGGCCCACATCGCCTGCTACCAGGAGGTGCCCGGGCCGGGCCAGACCGAGATCACCGGCGACGAGGTCCGGGATCACCTCAGCCGGTCAGTGCTGCCCCGGCTCGCCACCGAGGGGTGGGTGCTCGAGACGGGCGAGGCCGGCTGGAACCCGGTCAAGCCGCGGGTTCCCTGGTGGGGCCAGAGCTCCGAGTCCCGGCAGGAGGTCTATGAGGCCCTCCTCGCGGCCGCGCGCCGCGCGGTCCAGCGGGCCCGGGCGCTGATGCCCCAGCCGGGCAAGGCCAGCGTCCTCGAGGGGCTCGATCTCTCCAAGAGCTTCAAGGGCCGGCGGGTGGTGAACCAGGTGACGGTGCGGGTCCAGCAGGGCGAAATCGTCGGCCTCCTGGGGCCGAACGGCGCGGGAAAGACGACGACCTTCTACCTTATTACGGGGCTCATTCTTCCGGACAACGGCCGGGTGCTGCTCGACGGCCACGATCTCACCCGGGCGCCGATGTACCGCCGGGCCCGCATCGGCATCGGCTACCTGGCGCAGGAGCCGTCGATCTTCCGGAAGATGACCGT
This sequence comes from Gemmatimonadales bacterium, assembly GCA_013813145.1. Taxonomy (GTDB): domain Bacteria; phylum Gemmatimonadota; class Gemmatimonadetes; order Gemmatimonadales; family GWC2-71-9; genus CAVVWJ01. The sequence goes on along the minus strand of JACCSE010000421.1, from coordinate 344 downwards.
CGAAGAGAATATTCTGGCTATCCTGGAGACCCGGGACCTGAACCGCGAGGAGCGTCAGCGGCGCCTCGAGCGGATGCTGGACGAGCTGTCGATCAAGCATCTACGGAAGAGCAGGGCGTACGCGCTGAGCGGCGGCGAGCGCCGCCGGCTGGAGATCACCCGCGCGCTGGTCAGCGAGCCCAAGTTCATGCTCCTGGATGAGCCGTTCGCCGGCGTCGATCCGATCGCCGTCCACGACATCCAGACCATCGTCGCCGGGTTGCGGCACCGCGGCATCGGCGTTCTCATCACCGACCACAACGTCGAGCAAACCCTCGATATCGTCGATCGGGCCTACATCATGT
>JACCSE010000033.1 GCA_013813145.1 Gemmatimonadales bacterium | reverse complement strand
AGCCCGCCCCCAGCACCCGCGCACCACCCGCCCGCATCGCACCACGAACAACCTCGCGATCTACTCTGAGCGCTCTGTGTCCTTCGTGGTCCGGCCGCAAGGTCTCAGCGCGCGCTGAGCCGCCCCTGCGCCTCCCGCAGCTCCGCCAGATACTCCACGCACGGCACCCGCTCCAGCCGCCCGTCCCCCGCCGGCCGCAGGTCCCACAGCCCGCTGTTGTGCCAGTGCTCCGGATCCTCCCAATCCGGCCGGTCGATGACCGGATAGATGCACAATCCCTCGAGCGGTACGCCCAGCCCCCGCGCCGCCCGCGCCTCGTCCGCCACTTCCCGCAACCACCGCCCGCGCCCCGCCCCGAAGTGACTCGTCTCCGAAATCACCAGCGGCCGCCCGTACCGGGTGTACACCTCCGCCAGCAGGTGGCGGAGCGGGATCCAGCGCGGGTCCCGCGGCACGTCCTCCCAGCGCATCCGCTGGTCGGGGTGCTCCCATTGGTTGGCGTGATAGTAGTTGACGCCGACGACGTCGAGATAGCGCGGGTGCCCGCCCAGGTCCGGGTGCATTCCGCCGGCGAGCATGTCCCAGGCGTCGAACTGCGCGGCGCGTTGATCCGCTGCGGCTCGCGCCAGGTCCGGCCGCACGCGCGGAGTGACGACGTGGATCAGCGGATCCACGTGGATGATGCGCGCGCGGGGGTCCACCTCCCAGATAGCCTCGATGCCGGCGATGGCGGCCCGGACGAGCTGCCGCTTGACCTCGGCACCCCGGCCCACGCCGAACGGATACATCAGCCCTTTCTCGCCCGCGGCCCAGGCGAAGAAGGAGATCTCGTTGATCGGGGTATAGAACGGAATCTCGTCGCCATGATCCGAGACCACCCGCGCCATCGCCCCGCAGTACCGCGCGAAGCGCTCCACGAAGCCCGAGGAGAGCAGTGCCACGTCCTCGGGCCATCCGTAGTGACACAGGGTCCAGAGGATCTGCACGTCCTCACGCCCGGCGGCCTCCAGCATGTGGCGCACCGTCGAGTAGTCGAGTCGCCGCCCCCCATCCACCAGGTGCCAGCGCACGCTCTCGCGCACCCCGGCGAACCCCAGCTCCCGCACCCGGACGTAGTCCGACTCCAGCTCGCGGTCGTGCCCGGTGGCGGAGACCAGGTCCAGCCGAGTGCCCTGCCGGTTGATGTGGCAGGCGGACTCGAACCCCGCCAGCCAGAAGCCCCGGAACAGCGCCGAGTCGCTCATACCACGCCGAGACTCCCCACCGCGCCCTCCGGGTCGCTGACGTAGCTGCGGAACTGCTCCACCAGCGGTGTCGCGTGCCAGCGTGAGCGGCTCGACTCGCTGGATGTGCCGTTCAGAGTGTAGAGCCCCAGCTCCAGCCGGTACTCCTCCACCGGCCCCCGCCCGAACCGGTAACGCCAGTCGATCATGGTGAACAGGGGAAACCAGGTGTACCCCAGCACCGGCACCCCGCGAGCCCGGAGCCCGCGAATCGCCGCCACCGACGCCTCCAGCCAGCGCGCCCGGATCGGCTCGTCGCCCCGGGCACTGGTCTCGGTCACCATGATCGGGATGCGGTAGCGCTCCCAATACTCCTGGATCAGCTCGCTGAATCCCGCGCCGTCCTGTTCCACCGGCTGGTACGCAAGGCGGCCGCGGCGATCGATGTAGAGCTGGGTGGTGGACCACTGGGGATAGAAGTTGAGCCCCATCAGGTCGAACGGCACCGGCCGCTCGGCGATGGCGGCGAGGCGGTCGGGGGAAGCGCCGGAGCGGATCAGCCAGGGAAAGAGGGGATGCTCGTGGGTGACCCGGCCGGTGAGCAGGTCGTAGGGCAGGAGCGCGCGGGACTGTTCCTCGCGCGCCACGGCATGAAGATCTTCCCGCGCCGTCCGGCTCAGCCCGCTGGCCTCGACGTGCACCAGCACGATGTCCGGCGAGACCGACTTGAGCGCCGCGACCGTGGCGATGATGCCCTCGATCACCTGGAGCAGGACGGTGACATAGCCGGTCTCCCCGCGAAGATACGGCGGCCACAGCCCCCGCTGGCCGCAGTAGAGCGCGGTGACGATCGGCTCGTTGAGCGGAGTGTACCAGCGGACCAGCCCGGCGTACCGCCGGGCAAAGGCGCCGGCATAGTTGGCGACGGACTCGACGTATTCCGCGCTGGCGAATTCCCGGCGGAGCCAGAAGGGGCAGCCGTAGTGCATGAGGTCCACGATCGGCGTGATGCCCAGCTCCTCGACCAGATGCTGGAGCACCTGATCGGTCCAGCGCCAGTCGTACTCGTCGGGCTGGAACGGCTGCACCCGATACCAGGGCACGCCCCACCGGATTGCCTTCACGCCGAGTTCGCGGGCCAGCGCCAGATCCTCCCGCCAGTGGTCGTAGTGACCCATGAGCTGATACTCGTCCAGGGCGCGGTGCCCGGGACGAGTCTGGGGGACGAAAGTGTTCTCGATGCCGGTCGCCCAGAGGAAATCCTCCGGGCGCCTGCCTGGCAGGATCAGCGGGGTCACTTGGCGCTGAGCGTGACCGCGGCGGGGTAGCTGAGCGAGGGCGGTTGCCGCATCTCGGCGACCTGCTCCGCCGCCTTCTTGCCGGCGACGAAGGCGTGATCGGAGTTGTAGTACTCCCACTCCGCATAGCGGCCGGCCAGCACGATATCCTGGCTGGAGAGCCAGTCGCGGATCAGGGTGACGTTGGCGGCTCGGCTATGGTCGTACACCACGTACGCCACCGGCATGTCCACCTGGTTCGCCGCCCACACCGGGTCGTCCGGCCCGAAGATGCCGACCCGATGGCAGTCCTCGATGCAGCGCTGGATGAGCGCGTCGCCGTCGACCGGCAGCGGCTTGGCTGCCGAGTAGGTGATCTCGCAGGTGAGGCCGAACCCGCCCGGCGGGTTGCAGAAGGGGCTGGCGTTCCCCTGCACGAAGATGCGGTGGAAGACGGTGTCCTCCGGATAGTAGATCCAGTGCTTGTCGGTGAGATTCTCCCGACCCACGCCGAGGTTGACGCACCGCACCGATACGTGGCGCAACTCGGCGGCGGCCTGGCGGACATCGGCGGGCGCCTCGTCGCCCATGAGCCGCACCAGCCGAGGCAGCGGCATGGTGCTGATGAGGAACTCGTAGCTCAGCGCGGTGCCGTCGTCCAGGGTGACCTGGTGCCGGCTGGGTGACACGGCGGCTACCCGGGTCTCCAGATGTAGCGGGCCCTCGAGATGCGGCAAGAACCCGTTCATCAACGCCTGAAACCCGCCGCGCAGCGGGTAGCCGAAGCGGGCGTTGGGGCCCATCGGCTTGGCTACCGGCGAGAGGGCTCCGTGGATCATCTCTTCCAGGTTGGGGAGCGGCACCCGCCCGCCGAGCCAGGAGGTTTCCATCTCGTCGAGTGGGACCGCCCAGAGCTTCCGGTTATAGGGGATCGCGAAGTGGGCGGCGATGCCGGAGCCCCACACCTTGTAGATGAACTCCTCGAAATTCCGGGGCGCCCCCTTGTGAGGCACCGGCCGGCGGCGCTCGGCGCCCTTGTAACGGGGCGCGCGCTTCATCAGCGGCTCGAACATGCCCCGTCGCTCAGGGCCGGTGTAGTCGTCGCCGTTCCCCCCGCCGTCATCGCCACCGCGACGAGGCTGGAGGCTTCCGAACCGCGCCTCGATCGCCCCGACGATGCATTCCTTTATTACGTCGGATGGGAGGCCATAGAGCGCGCCCTGGAATGGATAGCGAGTATATACCTGCTTGCTGTAGATCCACGCTTCCCGATCCTGCCAGTGCACGTTGTCGCCCAGGAGCATCTCGTACAGGCGGTGCACGTACGGATCGTTGGAGAACATGATGTGGCCGGCCATGTCGAAGGTGAAGCCGCGGTCTTCGATCGAGCGGCACCATCCTCCAACCCGGTCCGTCTGCTCCAGCAGCACGGCGTCGCGGCCAAGGTGATAGGCCGCGCTGAGGCCGGTCGGTCCCGCGCCGATCACCACCACGGGCGGAGATATAGATGAGCGCTCAGACTTGGGTGGCATGCGTGACGGATGTCCTTTCTTGCGATTGCGGGCGGCGGCGCGCGAGCGCGTCCGTCACCTGTCGTTCCATGTCGGCGGTGGTCCGGTCCCACGAGGTCTGCGCGAGCACTTCGCGCATCCGGGCGACCCGGCGGGTCCGCTCCTCGTCGGTCTGGGACAGCGCCGCCTCGGAGGCGGCAATGAAGGCGCCGGCCCCGTCTCCCAGGTATACGATGTCGGCATACGGCTCGGCGACGTCGGTGATAGGGGTACTCACGATGGGACGCTCCGCCGCCATGTATTCGAGCGTTTTGGTCGGGCTGATGAACCGGGTCGAGTCGTTGAGCGCGAAGGGGAGCAGGCAGACGTCCCAGCCGGCAAGATAGGCCGGCAGCTCGCCATAGGACCGTTGCCCGAAGTAATGCAGGTTCGGCCGCCGGGGCAGCGCCGCGTGATCGATCTTCGCCACCGGTCCGACCAGCACGAGCTGCCACTCGGGATGCGCATCGGCCATCGCGGCGAGCAGGCCCAGGTCGAGCCGCTCGTCGAGGACGCCGTAGTAGCCCAGCCGGGGATGCGGCAGGTCGGCCTGATCCACCGGCTCCCCGGCCCGCACGCCGGGCGGCCGCCGAGGGCGGGCCCGCCCGAAATGCTCCGCGTCTACGCTGCTGGGATAGCAGTGGATGTTTCCGTGGCGTCCCTGCTTGGCCCGGTAAAGCGAAGGGCCGCCGGTAAACACCACGTCGGCCCGGCCCAGGAGAGCGCTCTCGCGCTCGAGCAGCTCCGGCGGCGCGCCCGCGAACAGCGACAGCTCGTCCATGCAGTCGTACACGACTGCGGCCGGCTCCAGCGCATCCACCAGCGGCAGCGCCAGCGGGGTATAGAGCCAGGCTACCGCGTCGCGCCGTCCCGTTCCCAAGTCGGCCCGCAACTCAGGCATGAGCGCCGCGAGCTCGGCGAGCTGCTCGGGGTGGAACCCCGGCGCCAGGCTGCGGGTACGCGGACGATACACGGTGACGTGCCGCTGGGGCTCGCTTCGCTCCCATCGAGGTGTGCCGGCCGGATCCGGGTCGGGCTCCTCGACGAAAAAGATGGGATGCCGCAGCGCCAACCGGGACAGCAGATGCTGCGGGCGCTGATAGACGAAGTTCCAGCGGAGATGAGACAGAACGACGATAGGATAGTCGAGGTGCATTCCGCGCTCGTACGTGGTGGGTGGTTGGCCGCTCCGAGGCCGTTGCGCTTATAGGATAGTGATCGAAACTGGAACTCCTTCGATTCGTGTTTCGGAATGTCGGCGCCGCGGGGGGAATTATCGGGGTGGGGCAACGCGAAATTTGTGTGAGCGTCGTCACAGCCCCGCTCCGAGGAAATGTGAGGTGTTTGGGGG
>JACCSE010000031.1 GCA_013813145.1 Gemmatimonadales bacterium | reverse complement strand
CCTCCGGAGTGGAATGAGATGAATGGTGACTGGAGGAGGAGCCCTCTGTGGCCTTCGTGCCTTCGTGGTAAACAGCCGCACAGTCCCCACCGGCAAGAGTAACCCTGCCCCTCAGAGCCGCGGGAGGGTGACCCCGGTCTGCCGCTGGTACTTCCCCCGCTTGTCCGCGTAGCTGATCTCGCAGATGTCGTCCGCGTCGGCTTCGAAAAAGAGGACCTGGCAGATCCCCTCGTCGGCGTAGATTCGGGCGGGCAGGGGAGTGGTGTTGCTGATCTCGAGCGTCACGTGCCCCTCCCACTCGGGCTCGAAGGGGGTGACGTTGGTGATGATGCCGCAGCGGGCGTAGGTGCTCTTGCCGACGCAGATGGTGAGCACGTTCCGCGGGATCCGGAAGTATTCCACCGAGCGCGCCAGCGCGAAGCTGTTGGGGGGCACGATACAGGTGTCGCCCTGAAACTCCACGAAGCTGCGGGAGTCGAACTGCTTGGGGTCCACGATGGCGCTCAGCACGTTGGTGAAGATCTTGAACTCCGGCGCCACCCGCATATCGTAGCCGTAGCTCGACACCCCGTACGAGATCACCTGCCGTCCCCGCGCGTCGGTCTCCCGCACCTGCCCCTCGACGAACGGCTCGATCATGCCGTATTCCAGCGCCATGCGGCGGATCCAGCGGTCGGACTTGATCGACAAGGGGGCCTCGGCGGGCAGTGAGGCGGCGGGGCCGCGGGGCAGTGGGATCGGGAACGAGGCGGAATATAGACCGCAATTCGAGGACTACCTACCGCCCTGACCCCGGCCCGAGGCCTGAATGGCCGGTGCCCCTGAGCCCGCGCCGGCAGGGGCCTGAGATCCCCGCGCCTTTTTCACCACAGAAGCACAGAGCTCTTCACTTTGCCCCTCTGTGTCCTCTGTGCCTCGGTGGTAAACCAGCCGCAGGAGCCCGGAACGGACGACGATCGCCGATGAACCAGCGGCCCATTTCGCGCCGGATTTCCGGCGTGTTTTTGGCCGCCCATTGCCCCTCAGCCCCCGTTCCCAGCGCGGTTGTCTCTCCTTCCAGACTTCATTAGCTTCCCACCCGATAGTGAAAAAATTCACGAAAGCCGAGGCCCATGCTTCAACCTTATGTCCCGATCCTGCTTCTGGTCGCGTTTGTCGTCGTCAACGCGATCCTGATGCTGGGCGTGTCGCATGTCTTCTCCTCCTATCGCCGGACCCCGACCAAGATCGCGCCGTACGAGTCCGGCATGCCGGTGCTGGGAGACGCCCGGGACCGGTTTTCGGTGAAATTTTACCTGGTCGCGATGCTGTTCATCATCTTCGACATCGAGACCGTGTTCATGATTCCGTGGGCCGTGGCCTTTCGCCAGCTCACCGACATCTCGGGACTTCTGATCATCGAGATGTTCGTCTTCATCGCGATCCTGGCGGTGGGATACGTGTACATCTGGAAGCGCGGAGCGCTGCAATGGGATTGACCGACCCCGCCGTCCGGCCGGAGCAGAACGACGCGACCAGCGTGTCATCCGTCTCCCCCAACTGGGTCACGACCCGGCTCGATTTCCTCACCAACTGGGCCCGGGCGAACTCGCTCTGGCCGATGCCGTTTGGCACCGCCTGTTGCGCCATCGAATTCATGGCCACGGCAGCCAGCCGGTTCGATCTCAGCCGGTTCGGCATGGAGCGGATGAGCTTCTCGCCCCGCCAGGCCGACGTGCTCATCTGCGCCGGCCGGCTGCCCTTCAAGCTGGCCCCGGTCATCCGGCGCATCTGGGACCAGATGCCGCAGCCCAAGTGGTCCATCTCGATGGGCGCCTGCGCCTCCTCGGGTGGGATCTTCGACAACTACTCGATGGTGCAGGGGATCGATACCATCATTCCGGTGGACGTGTACGTCCCCGGCTGCCCCCCGCGCCCCGAGGGACTGATGTACGGGATCATGCTCCTTCAGAAGAAGATCAAGGGCGAAAGCTTCACCGACGAAACGCTCCGCGACGAGAAGCTGGTCGGCCCCTCCGGCCTGTTCCTGCCCCCGGAACGGGTGGACGAGCTGTCGGAGCCGTTCGGGAACTCGGTGCATCAGACGCGCTCGGCCTGACATGCCTCGCACCCTCACTCCTGTCACCCTGAGCGCAGCGAAGGGGGCATACCCCCGGCTATGGCTCCTTCGCTCCGCTCAGGATGACAACTGCGAGCCATGAGCCCCCTCTCCCCCTCCGTCCCCGCTCTCCGCGCCGAGTTCGGCGACGCCGTCGAACGCTCGCTCGTCTCCTCCGGCGACTCGATCGTCTACATCGCCCGCGACCGGAGCCACGACGTTCTCGCCTGGCTGCGGGACACCCCGTCGCAGGGGTACAACTACCTCACCGACGTCACCGCGGTGGAATACCGCGACCCGGAGCGCCCGCTGGAAGTGGTCTACCAGCTCCGCTCCCTGCCCCGGCGAGCGGACCTCCGGGTCAAGCTGGCGCTGGACAAGCGCGGCCCGCTCGAGGTCCGCTCGGTGGTAGACCTCTGGCGCGGCGCCGACTGGCTGGAGCGCGAAGTGTTCGATATGTTCGGCGTCGTCTTTGCTGGGCATCCCGACCTGCGCCGGATCCTGATGTGGGAGACCTACGCGGAGGGCTACCCCCTGCGGAAGGACTTTCCGCTCCGTGGACACTTCAGCCGGGCGGAGCAGACCCGGCAGGCCTTGGCCGCCAATCCCGAAGCCCACTATTCCCTGGAAGAGCTGTCCATCGCCGACGCCTTCGACGAGCTGCCCGCCGACATGCGGGAGCGGCTGGCGCGGGGCGAGCGAGGGTTCCTGAAATGACGGTCAGAACGGTCGAGATGGGTCTCGCCACGCCGGGCTTGGACCGCGAGGGACGGCCGGCGCGCGTCCCCCTCGGCGTGGACAACGGCTCCGGCGGCTACGACGACGACTTCGGCGCCGAGCACATGCTGGTGAACATCGGGCCCCAGCATCCGGCCACCCACGGCGTGCTCCGGCTCGTCCTCGAGCTCGAGGGCGAGACCGTGCTGCGCTGCATCCCCCACGTGGGGTACCTGCACTCCGGCTTCGAGAAGCTGGGCGAGTACCGGCAGTACAACCAGATCATCCCACTCACCGACCGCACCGACTATCTCAGCCCGATGGCGAACAACGTGGCGTTCGCCCTGGCGGTCGAGAAGCTCATGGGACTCGAGCTCACCGAGCGCTGCCAGGTGCTCCGGGTGATCGCCTGCGAGATGAGCCGCATCATCTCCCACCTGGTCTGGCTCGGCACCACCGGCATCGACCTCGGCGCGTACACTCCGTTCCTCTGGTCTTTCCAGGAGCGCGAGCGGATCTACAACCTGCAGGAGATGTGGACCGGAGCCCGGCTCACCACCAGCCTCACCCGGGTGGGGGGCCTCATGGCCGACATTCCGGACGGATTCGAAGCGGGCCTCCGCGAGTTCACCCGCACCTTCCCGGACACCCTGAAGGAAGTGGACACCATGTTCACCCGGAACGCCATCTGGATCGGGCGTACCCAGGGCGTGGGTGTTCTCACGGCGGAGGAGGCGACCAACTACTCGCTCTCCGGGCCGATGCTGCGGGCCAGCGGGGTGGACTACGACGTTCGCAAGGACCAACCCTACCTGGGCTACGAGACGTACGACTTCGAGGTCCCGATCGGCGAGCACGGCGATATCTACGACCGCTACCGG
>JACCSE010000029.1 GCA_013813145.1 Gemmatimonadales bacterium | reverse complement strand
CATCCGGATCGCCTTGTACAGCCCCGCCTCCTCCTTCGGCGTAAGCGGCCGATAGCTCCCGGCGGGCAGGTCCCCCAGCCGCACCGGGCCGTACGAAAGCCGGGCCAAGCGGTCCACCTTCAGTCCTATCGCTTCGGCCCAGCGCCGGACGATCCGGTTGCGCCCCTCGGTGAGCGTGAGATCTATGATGCTCCGCCCCTCGGTCCCTGGCCGGACGCGCAGCTCCTCCGGCACCACCGGCCGCCCATCGATGACGACCTGCTGGCGCATCGCCTGGGCGATCTCCGCGGTCGAGCGGCCGTGAGCCAGCGCGGTGTAGCGGCGAGGGATGCGATACCGCGGGTGGGTCAGGCGGTGCACCGCCTCCCCGTCCGTCGTGAGCAGCAGCAGGCCGGTGGTCATGACGTCGAGCCGGCCGACGTAGGTGAGGCCCGCGTTGTCGGGGATGAAGTCGAGGACGTTTCGCCGGCCCGCTTCGTCGCTCGCGGTGGTGACCACGCCGAGCGGCTTGTGAAAGGCCAGCCAGCGGAGCGCCCGCGCCTTGACCGCGCGTCCGCCGACGGTGATCCGCTGCCGGTCGGGATCCACCTTCATTCCCAGGGTGGCGACCTTGCCGTCCACCCGGACCCGCCCGTCCTCGATCAACTGCTCCGCGGCCCGGCGCGAGGCGACTCCGGCGCGCGCCAGCGCGCGCTGGAGTCGCATTTCGCTCACGATTCCGCCTCCACGTAGGCCGCCGCGTCGTCCTCGCCTTCCTTCACGGGCCGGTGCGGCTGGAGCGCGATGGTCAGCTCTTCCGCCCGCGGCAGGTCGGCGAGGTCTCGCATGCCGAGCAGCTCGAGGAACATCGGGGCGGTGCCGTAGAGCAGCGGCCGACCCAACGCTTCGCTCCGTCCGACGACCTCGATGAGCCCGCGTTCCTGCAGCGAGCGGAGCACGCCGCCGGCGGAGACCCCGCGGATCTCCTCGATCTCCGCCCGCCCGACCGGCTGGCGGTATGCGATGACCGCCAGCGTCTCCAGCGCCGCGGCGGTGAGCTTGGGGGCACGCACCGAGAACTGCGCCCGCTCGATGGCCGCGGCGTGGATCGGACGGGTGAGGATCTGGTAGCCGCCGGCCATTTCCGCCAGCTCGACGCCGTGCTGCTCGAAATCGTAGTGCTCCCGGATCTGTTCCAGCGCCACCCGCACGTCGGCCAGGTTCGCGTCGGGCTCCAGGGTGGACAGCTCTTCGACGGTGAGCGGGCGGGCGGCGCTGAAGAGCGCGGCCTCAAGCAATTGCGCGAGCGGAGTCACGGGCGATCACCATCGGCGAGAACGGCGCCGGTTGGGTGAGACGAAGGGCGCCCCGCTTGGCCAGCTCCAGCAGGGCCAGCAGGGTCGAGAGCACGTCCACGATGCCGGGGCGGGGGCCCAGCGCGTCCAGCCAGCCGAACTCCGCCCGCTGATCGAGCAGGGCCTCGATCCGACGGGTGGCGCTCTCGACGTCGAGCGGCCGGGCGATGACCCGGTGCAGCACCGGGGTGGGGATCGCCACCACCACGCGCTCGACCGCCTGCAGCAGCTCCAGCAAGTCGAGCGTGAGCGGCGGCGGCGGCAGCGCGGGCGGCGGCGGGAGATATCCGCGGGCGAACTGCTCGGCGCGGCGTTCGGCCGCGCGACCCATCCAGACCGCGATCTCCCGGATCTGCTGATACTCCAGCAGCCGGCGTACCAGCTCGGCGCGGGGGTCCTCCCAGCCGTCGTCCTCCGACCGGCGCGGCAGCAGCATCTGCGCCTTGAGCCGGACCAGCCGGCTCGCCATGTCGAGGTAGTCGGCGGCCTGATTGAGTCCCAGGTCGTGGATGGCGTGAAGGAACTGGTCGGCGATGCGGGCGATGGGGATATCGGCGATCTCGAGCTGCTCCTCGCGGAGGAGGTGGAGCAGCAGGTCGAGCGGGCCGGAGAAGGCGTCGAGCTGGACGACGAAGCCGGGACCGGCGCCGAGCGCGATGGTGGGGGCTTCGGAGGCGGTCATTCTAATTGACGCTCACCATCGCGATCACCTGATACGGGGCGATGTACCCGGCGAGGACGCCCATCATCGCGTACGCCGGCGTCAGCAGGAACGACATGAGCGGCCGAAAGAGAAACATCAGCCCGAAGAGCGGAAGATAGCCGAACCGCTGCAACCCGCGATACCAGAGGCCGGCCCGCGGCGGCAGCAGGTGATACACCAGGTGCGAGCCGTCGAGCGGCGGGATGGGGATGAGATTGAAGAAGCAGAGAATCAGGTTGAGCCAGATTCCGTGGACCATCATCCGCTGGGTCGTGTCGAGCACATTGGCCGCGCCGGGAAAGCTGCGGGACGCGATCCCCAGCAGCACGAAGATCACCGACCAGAGCAGGGCCAGAAAGAAATTCACCGTCACCCCCGCGGCCGACACCAGGATGTCGCCGCGGCGGAAATTCCGGTAGTTGCGCGAGTTCACCGGGACCGGCTTGGCCCCGCCGAAGGTGAAGCGGCCGTCGCTCCCGAACCAGAGCAGCGCCGGAAACAGCAGGCTCATCCAGGGATCGATGTGCGGAATCGGGTTGAGCGTGACCCGTCCGAGCTGATAGGCGGTGGCGTCTCCCTGCTGGAGCGCGACGGCGGCATGGGCGTACTCGTGCGCCGTCAAGGCGAACACCAGCATCGGAAGGGCGAGAATGAATTCGCCGAGCTGCGATTCCAGGAGACGTCCCGTGGTTGAGAAGGCGGAAGGTTAAACGTCCGCTTCGAGCAAGTCAAAGCGGCCTCCCGCTTGATTTTGCGGTCTTCGGGCTCTACTATTACCGGCTCAGTTGCCGGAGGCACCGTTTCCGGCTGGTCTCCAGCTTCACGCCGAGGTGTTCGTGCCCCGAATCAGGTCCGCCAAGAAGCGCATGCGCCAGTCTCTCTCTCGCACCACGGTCAACCGTGCCCAGCGGAGCAAGCTCCGGACAGCGGTCAAGAAGGTACGCACGGCCACCGCGGCCGAGGCAGAGAGCGCGTACGCCGAGGCGGTGAAGCTGCTGGACCGAGCGGGCCAGAAGCGTCTGATCCATCCCAACGCGGCCGCGCGGCAGAAGAGCCGGCTGGCGAAGGCGCTCGCGGGGAAGAAGTAGTTTCCTCTGGCTGGGGAATGCTACGAGGGGTCCGGTTGCCACCGGACCCCTTTTCCTGTGTCGGCGCCACACGCCGGCCGTCAGCGACGCTCTGCCTTTGCCTTGCTCGGCCGGCGTGGTCCGCTGGCGTATAGATCGCGCAAGGTCCAGAGGACTACCGGGTGCCCTGACGCCCGGGCGGCTGCCTCGAATCCAGGCGCGAATCCTCCCGCCATCACATACAGCAGTGGAGCGCCCGGCTTAACCGCCGCGTGGGCCCATTTCACGCCGGCGGCCGCCAGGCGCTCCAGCATGCGCAGATGCTTTCGGTGAATCTCGATAGTGACTGGCCGGCGGTTCCATTTGATCGCACCGGTGAGCATGTTGCCGTCACTCGCGATACTGGCGATGTCGACCTCGAGCGATTTCCCCTCCCGGTCCACCCCCTCCCATCGTCCCCACTCGCTCACCATAGGCAGCCTCCACTTGCCGCGCAGGCGCGGGTAGGCCTGCTCCACGATGCGCTCGAAGATATGTCCCATGTATGTATCCAGGTACGACAGGACCTGTTCGGTCCAGACGGCCTTCGGCGGGTAACGAGCGAGTTCCGCCTCGAAGGGAGCGACAAATGTCGCGTGGAACATCTGCGCCGGGTCCGCCAAACGATACTGGTAGGGAGCCGTAGCCCTTGCGCCCAGGTTCCGGCGCGCCTCCACATAGCCGAGCGCGAGGACAGTTCACCTCGAAAGAGCCGGGTAGAAGGCCACCTTCGGGAGTTGAAGTGCGAAGGGTGCATGACCAACACCCCAAGTCTCCCGAACTCCTCCTGGGCGGAATGAGACGAATGGTGACTCGATGAGGAGCCCTCGGTGTCCTTCGGGGTGAACGGCCCCACAATGTATCAACCGCTTAAGCCTGGGCGAGGCAAGCCTCGTCCCTGCGGGAGGTTCGCTACACCCCCGCCAGCTCCGCTCCGCAGCGCTCGCAGTACCACTCCGTCGGGCGGTTGAGCGTGCCGCACTCGCCGCACTTGAGCGTCTTGGCCACGCCCGGGGCGCCGGTCTTTCCACCGCTCGGTGCCGGCGCGGGCGGAGCCTCGACGGCACGGGACGCGGCATGCGACTGCGCTCCGCCGCCCCCGCCCGGATGGCTCGGCCGGCGTGAGGCGGGCTTCACCTCTTCGTCCGCGACCGACTTGAGGAACGCCAACTCGTCCACCGGTGGCGCGGCGGGTGGCTGGGCCCTGGACTGCGGCTGGGGAGCCCGCGCGACGGGTGCCGGCGGCTCGACGAACGCTTCTTCTTCCATCGGAGGCGAAGGCGGTGGCGGCGAGCGCTCGATCACGTCGGGCGGCGGCGGGACG
>JACCSE010000018.1 GCA_013813145.1 Gemmatimonadales bacterium | reverse complement strand
AGAAGCTGGCGATGGGCCTGATTATCTTTTTCATCATGGTGGTGGCGGCATTCAACATCGTGGGGACGCTCACCATGGTGGTCACCGACAAGACCCGCGAGATCGGCATCCTGCGCGCCATGGGCCTGACTTCGCCCGCGGTCGCCCGGGTCTTTCTGGTGCAAGGCGCGGTCATCGGCGTCGTAGGCACGGCGATGGGACTCCTGCTTGGCCTGACCGTCGCCTACGTCGTGGACACCTCGGGCTGGATCCGGATCAACCCGGCCGTGTACTTCATCGATCACCTGCCGGTGCACATCGAGTGGCAGGACGTGGTCGTGGTGGTGGCGGCAAGCCTGGCCATCGCCGTGCTGGCCACCATCTATCCCTCCCGCTCGGCGGCCGCACTGACTCCCGTCGAGGCCATCCGCCACGAATGAACGCGATTCTCGAGGCGGAGGGGCTCCGCAAAGTGTACCGGGGCGGCGACGGCACCGCGATCGAGGTGTTCGCCGGGGTCGATCTGTCGGTGAGCCGGGGCGAGTTTGTGGCCATCGTCGGCGCGAGCGGCAGCGGGAAGAGCACGCTCCTGCACCTGCTCGGCGCCCTCGACGTCCCCACCGCCGGATCGGTGCGGCTCGACGGGCAGGCCTTTCCCGATCTCGAGCCGGCGGAGCTGGCCGCGGTTCGAAACCGGAAGATCGGCTTCGTCTTCCAGTTCCATCATCTGCTGCGGGAGTTCAGCGCGCTGGAAAACGTGATGATGCCGCTTCTGATCGCGGGAGAACCGGAGACGACGGCTCGCTCCCGGGCCGACGAGCTGTTGGCCGCGGTGGGATTGGCGGGACGCATGTCGCACCGTCCCGGCGCGCTCTCGGGGGGCGAGCAGCAGCGGGCCGCGGTGGCCCGGGCGCTCGCCGCCGACCCGCTGGTCGTCCTGGCCGACGAGCCCTCCGGCAACCTGGATCACGGGAACAGCGAGCGACTCCACCAGCTCTTCGCGCGTCTGTCACGGGAGTTCGAGACCGCGCTGGTGGTGGTCACGCACAACCGGTCGTTGGCCGCCAGGGCCGACCGGGTGCTTTCTCTGGAGAACGGCCGGCTGGTGATGCTGCCGGGTGTGGAGTCGATGCCCTGATGTCGTGCGACCAGTGCCGCGAGCGGGAGGCGGTCATCCACCTCACCCAGATCGTCAACGAGCAGGTGACCACCCTGCACCTCTGCGAGCGGTGCGCCGCGGAGAAAGGCGTGGAGAGCCCCGGCGGCGTCGCCAAGACCCCGTTGGGGACCTTTCTCGCGGCCATGGGCAAGGGCTATCCCGAGCAGACCGCGATCCCGGCGCGCGGCGGTGACAGCTGCCAGCGCTGCGGCGGCTCGCTCCAGGATTTCCGGGAGTCCGGCCGGCTCGGCTGCCCTGAATGCTATCGCTCCTTCGAGGCGCCGCTGCGCGACCTGTTGCGCCGGCTGCACGGCTCGACCCATCACATGGGTGAGCGCTACGTCGAAGCCGGACAGCCCCACGCGGAGAACGGTTCCCAGGCCGCCGACCTCAAGGAGCAGCTCCGGCTGGCGGTCGAGACCGAGAACTTCGAGTTGGCCGCCGAGTTGCGGGACCGGCTCCGGGTGGCGGAATGATCGACCTCAGCCTGTTGACGGACGGCGGGGTGGGCTGGCTCGATGCCAGCGGACCCTCCAGCCACCTGGTGCTCTCCACCCGGATTCGTCTGGCGCGCAACCTCGCCGGACGGGTTTTCCAGGGCCGGAACTCGGAGACCGAGCGTGAGGAGATTCTGACGGTCGTGGAACGGGCCGCCCGGGAAACCGTGATGCTCCGCCGCGCCACCAAGTTCCGGCTGGATGGCCTGGAACGGACCGAGCGGCAGCTCCTGCACGAGCGGCACCTGATCAGCAAAGAGCTGGCGGGTCTGGAGGCCGAGGGGCGGGTACGTTCCGGCGCCTCGATCCTGTTGCAGGACCGCCTCGGCGTCATGCTCAACGAAGAGGATCATCTCCGGATTCAGGGGCTCCATTCGGGCTTCGCCCTGGAGGCCGCCTACGCCGAGGTGGATCGGCTGGACGCCGAACTGGGACAACGACTTGCTTTCGCATTTCACCCCGAATTCGGTTATCTTACCTCGTGTCCGACCAACGTCGGCACCGGGCTGCGGGCCTCCGTGCTGATCCACCTCCCCGGGCTGGTGCTCACCAAGGAAATCACCAAGGTGTTGCAGGGTCTGGCCCAGGTGGGACTGACGTTCCGCGGCCTGTACGGCGAGGGGAGCGAGGTCGTCGGCAACTTCTTCCAGCTCTCCAACCAGACGA
>JACCSE010000608.1 GCA_013813145.1 Gemmatimonadales bacterium | reverse complement strand
CGCTGGGCCACGCGCTGGGGCGCCGATACGGTGATGGACCTCTCCACCGGCGCCGACATTCACGAGACCCGCGAGTGGATCGTCCGGAACTCGGCCGTGCCGATCGGGACGGTGCCGATCTACCAGGCGCTGGAGAAGGCGGGCGGCGTGGCCGAGGACCTCACCTGGGAGATCTACCGCGACACCCTGATCGAGCAGGCGGAGCAGGGGGTGGATTACTTCACCGTGCACGCGGGGGTGCTGCTCCGCTACGTGCCGCTCACCGCCAGCCGGGTGACCGGCATCGTCTCCCGCGGCGGCTCGATCATGGCCAAGTGGTGCCTGGCGCATCATCAGGAAAGCTTCCTCTACACCCGCTTCGCCGAGATCTGCGAGATCATGGCGGCCTACGACGTGTCCTTCTCGCTGGGCGACGGGCTCCGGCCCGGCAGCATCGCCGACGCGAACGACGAGGCGCAGTTCGCCGAGCTGAAGACCCAGGGCGAGCTCAACCGGATCGCCTGGGCGCACGACGTGCAGGTGATGAACGAGGGGCCGGGCCACATCCCGATGCACCTGATCAAGGAGAACATGGACAAGCAGCTCGAGTGGTGCGGCGAAGCGCCGTTCTACACCCTCGGGCCGCTCACCACCGACAACGCGCCGGGCTACGACCACATCACCAGCGCCATCGGCGCCGCGATGATCGGCTGGTACGGCACCGCCATGCTCTGTTACGTGACCCCGAAGGAGCACCTCGGTCTCCCCAACCGCGACGACGTGAAGGCCGGCGTCATCGCCTATAAGATCGCCGCCCACGCGGCCGACCTGGCCAAGGGCCACCCCCGCGCCCGCGAGTGGGACGACGCGCTGAGCCGGGCGCGCTTCGACTTCCGCTGGGAGGACCAGTTCAACCTGGCGCTCGATCCGGTGACCGCCCGGGCCTTCCACGATGAGACCCTGCCGGCGCACGGAGCCAAGGTCGCCCACTTCTGCTCGATGTGCGGGCCCAGGTTCTGCTCGATGCAGATCACCCAGGACGTGCGGGAGTACGCGGCGGCGATGGCGGGGAAGGCGGAGGAGTTTCGGGCGGGGGGCGGGGAGCTGTACGTCACGCGCGAATAGCCCATCGGCGGCCCGCCCGAAAGCGTCCTGCCGCAGTGCTCGATCTCTGCGGCAAGGCGCTCGTGGACGGGACTCATGGCGCCTCCGTTCCTTCATTCAAGATCGCGAGATACCCGTCATAGGCGAAGACCCGGTTCCGCCGCTTGCCGGTAAGTTCCCGCGCAATGCCCAGCCCTACCAGTTCATCCATCGCGGCACCGGTGGTCGGGAAGGACAGGCCGGTCTGGCGGACCGCCTCCTGCACCGAAGTGACGGGCCTGGCCTTGAGCGCCTCGTGAACTCGGAGCATTGATCCGGCGCGCCGGGCCCGCGGCTGGATGCGTTCGCGGTCTTCCTGGAAAAGCCGGCGCAGGCGCTCGGTCGTGGCCACGGCCCCCTCGGCGGTTTCGCGCACTCCGTCCAGGAAGAAAGCCATCCACGCCTCCCAGTCGCCGACAGTCCGCACCTCTCCCAACAGCCGATAGTAGTCGGCGCGGTGCTGCTTGAAGTAGAGACTCAGATACAGGAGCGGCTCGCGGAGCACGCCGGCATGGCACAGCATGAAGGTGATCAGGAGGCGGCCGACTCGACCGTTGCCGTCGAGGAAGGGGTGGATGGTCTCGAACTGCACGTGCGCCAGGCCGGTCCGAACCAGCATCGGGAGTCCGTCCCGCCCCTCGTGGATGAATCGCTCGAGACCCCCCATGCAGTCGGGGACAGCGAGAGGCGGGGCCGGCACGAACGCCGCATTCCCCGGGCGGCTTCCCCCGATCCAGTTCTGCGAGCGGCGAAACTCGCCCGGGTCCTTGCCGCTTCCCCGGCCCCGCGAGAGCAGGACCCCATGAATCTCCCGAATGAGTCGGTTGGAGAGCGGGAAGCCTTCGTGGAGCCGAGCCAGCCCGTGGTTTAGCGCGGCGACGTAGTTGGAGACCTCCACCACGTCGTCGAGCGGCACGCCTGCCGCCTCATCTAGCTCGAAGAGGAGAAGATCGGAGAGCGAGGACTGGGTGCCCTCGATCAGCGATGACAGCACCGCCTCCTTGCGGACGTAGCTGTAGAGAAAGAGGGCGGCAGGCAGGGCAGTGGACACGCTGTCGAGACGGCCCAGCGCGAGGAGCGCCCGCTCCAACGGCTGCTGGAGCTGCCCCTGGAGATCGAGCGGAGGCACCGGCGGGAGCAGCGCCGGAATGAACGCCTTGACCGATTCCCCCCCGGCGGTGGCCACCTGGTAGCGCCCAGTCACGCCGCGTTTCATATCCAGACCCCTCCTCCCAGGAGTTGAGGCGACTTGAATAACCGCTATCGTTATTAAAATTTAGTTCTTGGATTTAAATAATCAAGCGACGACGAGCGGATCTTGCGAGGAGGCTCGGAAGCGGCATAGGCAGGTTGCGAGTAGGCGCGCCCGTAGCCGCTAACTCATGACGAGCGCCAGGACCGAGGACTGCGGGTATCGCGCAGCGGAGGTACCACGAATATCTGCATGTCAGCGGCCTAGCTTGTCGAAGTCGCCGCCCCCCGGGTCACTTCTTCACTGCGTTCAGGGCCACACTAACTTACCCCGTCCCGCGGCCCCACCCCCCACCCCTTCCGGCGCACACTCATGGACTGGATAAACGACCCGCAGGCGTGGATCGGCTTCGGCACCCTCGTGGCGCTCGAGATCGTTCTCGGCATCGACAACATCGTCTTCATCTCGATCCTCGCCGGGAAGCTGCCCCCGGAGCAGCAGCCGCGCGCCCGGCAGGTGGGGCTGGGGCTGGCGATGTTCATGCGTATCGCCCTGTTGCTCTCGCTGAGCTGGATCGTGCGGCTCACGGCGCCGCTCTTCACCGTGCTGGGGCAGGAGATCTCGGGACGGGACCTCGTGCTCCTGATCGGCGGGCTCTTCCTCATCGGCAAGAGCACCCAGGAAATCCACCACCGGCTCGAGGGCGAGGAGGGTGAGGCGACCGGCCGGGCCGCGGCGACGATGCGCGGCGTGCTGATTCAGATCGTCCTGCTCGACATCGTGTTCTCGCTCGACTCGGTGATCACCGCCGTCGGCATGGTGGACGAGATCGGGGTCATGGTGTCCGCGGTGGTCGCATCGGTGGCGGTGATGATGGTCTTTGCGAGGCCCATCGGAGAGTTCGTCGAGCGACACCCGACGGTCAAGATGCTCGCGCTCAGCTTCCTGCTCATGATCGGCATCACCCTGATCGCCGAAGGATTGGATCAGCACATCCCCAAGGGCTACATCTACTTCGCCATGGCGTTCTCGGTGCTGGTGGAGATGCTGAACCTGCGTTCCCGGAAGAAAGCGGGCGGGGACGTGGTGCATCTGCGGCAGCCGTACGCGCCCCGGCCGACGACCGAGGGCGGGGGGTAAGACGGGAAGCTGATGGACACGATCGTCATCGGCGCCGGTCTGGCCGGGCTGGCCGCCGCGGAGCGGCTGGTGCGGGCGGGGCGCTCGGTCACCGTGCTCGAAGCGCGGAGCCGGATCGGCGGCAGGGTGTGGACGGTGCATGACGGTGGCCCATTGCCGCTGGAGCTCGGCCCGGAGTGGATCGCGCGCGAGGGGGCGATCCACGACCTGCTCGCCCGGAGCGGCGGCGGGCTGGAGGAAGCCCGCGGCCATCGCATGCGCCGGGTGGATGGTCGTTGGGAGAATCTCGACGATCAGCCCGATGTCGTCGGGACGCTGGTCGCCCGCGCCATGAAGATCGGCGGGCCCGATCGTTCGTTCGGCGACGCGCTGGACCGCTGCTGCGCCGAACCGACGCTGGCCGAAGCGCGGGCCGAGGCGCTCGCGTACGTCGAAGGGTTCCATGCCGCCGACCCCGCCCGGGTCAGCCTCGGATGGATCTCCGAGGTGGAAGAGGGTCAGCCGGCCGACGCATCCGAGCTTCGTGCCAGGGCCGGAGCCGGCCGCGCGGTCGAGGCGCTGGCCGCGGAGTTGGACGGAAAGTGCGTCATCCGGCTGGAAACCGTCGCCCGAGAGGTGCGCTGGAAGCCGGGCGAGGTCCGGATCGCGATTGCCGGCGGCGAGTCGCTGCTGGCGGCCTCCGCGGTGATCACAGTGCCGCTTCCGCTGCTTGCCGCGCTGAGTTTCGTGCCGGACCTGCCCGAGAAGCGCAAGGCGGCGGGACTCTTGGAGATGGGGCCGGTCGTCAAGCTCCTGCTTCGATTTCGGGAGCCGTTCTGGCGGGAGATCGGCCCGCTTCGCGATATGCTCTTCCTGCACGCCTTCGATCAGCCCTTCCCCACCTGGTGGACCGCCATCGCCCCCGAGGTGCCGCTCCTGACCGCCTGGGCCGGTGGACCCCAGGCCGAGCGCTTGGGGACCGGCGATGAGCGCACGCTGGTCGAGCTCGCCATCACATCGCTGGGCGGGGCCCTGGGCTTGGCCCGACGGGACGTCGCCAGATTGGTCGAGGGCCACCGTTTCCACGACTGGAACGGAGATCCCTTCGCGCGCGGCGCCTACAGCTACGTCGGCGTCGGCGGCGGAGCGGCGCGCCGGATGCTGGCCGAGCCGGTGGCGGACACGCTGTTCTTCGCGGGGGAGGCGACGGCGGGCGGAGGCTACAACGGGACGATGGAGGGAGCGGTGCAGTCGGGGCGGCGGGCGGCGGAAGAGTTGCTCACCTCGAAATCACCCAGAGAAGCACGGCCGTCGCCAGCCCGGTCCACGCCGCCGCCTGCATCCTGGCCCGGTAGCGCCAACCGCGGGGGGTGAAGAACTCGGGGCGCACCTCGTCGCGAAAACCGAGATGGCCCATCCGCCGGCGCTGCCCCAGCTCGGTGAGCTCGCGCGAGGCGAGGGCGCCATAAATCCAGCTCGCCGAGAGGCCGCTTCCGAAAACGACGATCACGTGCCAGGGCATGACCCGATCCGCTTTCTGCGGCGCTCCCCGTCGGTCCGCCTGCCGATCCGAGGGCCCGGCCACAGCAAGGCTTAGTTGGTGCCGCGTATGAACTTCGTGTATACTCCGGAGTCGACCACACGAAGCCGTAGCCTCCGCGCTACGCAACGTTCGCACCGGCGGGATCGGGGAATGTGGTAAGTTGGTCGAACCGATGCTCCTCGAAGCGTTGAACCTCCTCCTGGCCGTGCAGGCGGCCCAGGCCACGGTCGCCGGCACGGTTCTCAGCGAAGCGACCGGGGAGCCGCTCGCCGGCGCGGTCGTCGCGCTGCCCGATCTCGACCGCACTACGTCCACCAACGCCGCCGGCCGCTACCTGCTTCCCGATGTTCCCGCCGGACCCCAACACGTCGCGGTACGCTTCATCGGCCATACGCCTCACGCCCTCCACGCGCTGGTGCCCGCGCGTGGCAGGCTCGATATCAACGTCGCGCTTCGGCCCGAGCCGCTCCGGCTCCGAACGATCCAGGTACGATCCCGCCCGAGCATCCGGGGCTTGGACGGCCCGGACAGCGCGCCGTTGGCCGATCGCAGCAGCTCGATCGCGGCCATCCGGAATCATCCGCTGCTGGCGGAGCCCGATGCCTTTCAGGTCCTCGGCGGGGGCGAGGTGGTCCTCCGGCCGGAGTCGCCCAGCGGCGTGCACGTCCGGGGCGGCGCCTCGGATCAGACCGGCTACCTGCTCGACGGCATTCCCATCTTCAGCCCCTACCACGCGGCCGGCCTCTTCAGTGCCTGGAATCCGGATGCGCTCTCTCAGGTGCGCCTGTCCTCCTCGATGCCGGAGCCGGAGCACCCGGACGTCCTCTCGGGAACCGTCGCGGGCTCCACCCGCGTACCCGGTGCGCGTCTCGCCGCGCAGGGAAGCTTCAGCACCACCCAGGCACGGGTCACCCTCGACGGACCGGTGGGCGGAACCGGGGGCGGATTTCTGGTGAGCCTGCGGTCCGCGTTTCCCGGAGTGCCGTTGCCGGAGCGGGACCACTCCTATCTCCGAGTCGAAGGTGGCGACCGGCTGGTCAAGGTGGAGGCGCCGGTACTCGGCGGACGGGTGCGTCTCCTCGGATACGACAGCGAGAACGAGATCGACGCGGCCGCGTCGGCCGACGGCGCCGGCCCGGATGCCCGGCGGAACGCGTTCGAGTGGCAGAGCGGCTCAGTGGGAGTCGAGTGGAAGCGTGCCTTCTCGGGGGTCGAAACCGGGATCACCGGCTGGAGCGCAGGAGCCGCCGCGAGCTCCCGCTGGGATGCACCGACGGGCCACGTACGACTGAGGTCCACGCGCCGCGACCTCGGCCTCCTGGCGACCGTGGAGCGCCGCTCCGGCCGTGTCGCCTCCGCGGCCGGCCTCCGGATCGAGCGGAGCCGGACCTCCTATAGGATCGGGTTCGACTCCGCCGGTGCGGCGCCGCAATCGCTCGCCGCGGCGACGCCGACCGCCACGGTGTTCGGGCGCCATACCCGACCGCTGGGCCGCCGGACGGACTTCACCGTCGGCGCATCGGCCGCGGCGGCCGACGGCGGCGTGCACTTCGGCCCCCGGGCGCAGCTCCGGTGGAGGCCGTCCAAGCGCCTGAAGCTTTCCGCCAGCTACGCCCGGGTCCATCAGTTCGCCCAGTCGCTCCGGAACCCTGAGTCGGTGGTCGGCGCGGTGTTTCCGGCCGACCTGTTCATCGGCGCCGGAGCGCCCGGGGTCCCGGCCGCGCGGAGCGATCAAGGAGCGATCGCGGCGGAGTACCTTCCCGGCGACGGCGTGCGGCTCGGCATCCAGGCCTACCGGCGCGCCTCACGTGGGCTGCTCCTGGTGGCCCCGCGGGACGGCGGGCCGTTCACCAGCGGGCCCTTCGCGGTCGGATCCGGGAGCGCGACCGGTGTCTCGCTGGACGGCGCGGTCAGCACCGCGCGTTTCGGAATAGTCGCGAGCTATGGGATCCAGCGAGTGCGGCTGGCGTATGGCGGGAGTGGGTACGTCCCCGACCACGGAACGACGCACCTGCTGGAGGGCGGGATCATCGTTTTCCCAACGGCTACCGTGTCGGTCCGGGCCGGCGCCACCGCGGCAACGGGTCGCCGGACGACCACCGCCGCCGGCGGGCTGGAGTGGGAGGCCTGCAATCTTCTCGACCAGGGCTGCGAGTTCACCGGCAGCCCCAGCTACGACGGCGAACCGCTCGGCTCGACGGCGCTGCCGGCCTACCTGCGCCTGGACCTCGGTGTTCGGAAGCACTGGCACTTCCACTTCGTCGGGCGGGATGCCACCGTCGCGCTCTTCGGCACGGTCACCAACCTTCTGAACCGCAAGAACGTGCTGACCTACGTGCGAGATGGGGACGGCGGCGAGCCGCGCCCGGTCGAGATGCGGCCGCTGGCTCCGCTCCTCGTCGGGCTCGACTGGCAGTTCTGACCCAGCGCGCTTCCTGTCACGGATCTGCCGGGCCGCGGGTTCCTCTCCCGGGAGGCACACGTGGCCGTTCCGGGAGTGACACCGATCGAGACGGAGTCGTCGTTCCACGACAGTTTCGTGGGCCTGTTCGATGCGCACTTCCGCCGGCTCTATCGCTATCTCGACCGGGTGTCGGGCGAGCCGGAGCTCGCCGCGGATCTGGCGCAGGAGGCGTTCATCCGGCTGTATCGCCGCGGGGCGCTGCCGGACGCGCCGGAGGCCTGGCTGATCAGCGTGGCGATGAACCTGTTCCGCAACGCGAGCTCCAGCCGGAGCCGCCGCCGGCGCCTGCTCACGGTAAGCCGGGGAGAGGCTTCCCATTCGGATCCGCCGCCCCAGCCGGATCAGATGGTGGTGGCCGAGGAGTCCCGCCGCCGGGTGCGGGCGGCGATCGACCAGCTCCCCGAGCGCGACCGGAG
>JACCSE010000607.1 GCA_013813145.1 Gemmatimonadales bacterium | reverse complement strand
TCCCCGCACTCCTCCGCCATCAGTCCGCTGACGACCTCGGGGCGATGATTCAACCGCGGATGCCGCAGCAGGTCGTACACCGAGCCGGCCATCCCAGCGCGCCCGTCGAAGGCGCCGAAGACGACGCGGCCGACCTTGGCGAGGACCAGCGCGCCGGCGCACTGCGCGCACGGCTCCAGGGTGACGTACAACGTCGCCCAGGGGAGCCGGTCCTCCCCCACGCGCTCCAGGGCGCGGTGCACCGCCAGGATCTCGGCGTGCGCGGTGGGATCGCGCCGGTGCACCGTCTCGTTGTGCGCCTCGGCGAGAAGCTCTCCCTCGGCGATGATCACTGCACCGATCGGGACCTCCTCGCGCACCGAGGCGGCCCGGGCCAGGCGGAGCGCCGCCTGCATCCCGCGCAGATCGCTGGGCGACGGAGTTCCCCTACGCACTGGCCATCTCGGGAACCGCGGCGCCCGAGACCAGCCGGAGATGATCTCCGGCCCGCTCGACCCGGATGGTATCTCCCTCGCGGAAGTTCCCCTCCAGCAATTCCAGGGCGATCGCGTTCTGCAGTTCCCGCTGGATGACCCGCCGTAGCGGCCGGGCCCCGTAGACCGGATCGTACCCCTGCTCGGCAAGGAACCCGCGCGCCTCCGCGGTGACCTGGAGGCGGAGATGACGGCCGGCGAGCATCTCCTCGAGCTTCCTGAGCTGGATGTCCACGATCTGGGCCAGGTCCTCGCGGCTCAGCGGCCGGAAGACGATGATGTCGTCCACCCGGTTGAGAAACTCCGGGCGGAAATACTGGCGCAGCTCGTCGCGGACTCGCTGCTCCACCCGGGCCCAGGCCGCCTCACCCTCCGCAGGCCCGGCCTCGACGATGGCCCCACTGCCGACATTGCTGGTCATGATGATCACCGTGTTCCGGAAGTCCACCACCCGGCCCTGGCTGTCGGTCAGCCGCCCGTCGTCGAGCATCTGGAGCAGCACGTTGAAGATGTCCGGATGCGCCTTCTCGATCTCATCGAACAGCACCACGCTGTAGGGGCGCCGCCGGACCGCCTCGGTGAGCTGGCCACCCTCCTCGAAGCCGACGTACCCCGGAGGCGCGCCGATCATGCGGGCCACCGAGTGCTTCTCCATGTACTCGGACATGTCGAGCCGGGTCATCGCCCGCTCGTCGTCGAACAGGAACTCGGCGAGCGCCCTCGCGGTCTCGGTCTTCCCCACGCCCGTGGGTCCCAGGAAGATGAACGAACCCGTCGGGCGATTCGCGTCGCCCAGCCCGGCTCGGCTCCGCCGGACGGCATTCGCCACCGCGCTGACGGCCTCCTGCTGGCCGACCACCCGCTGGGCCAGCTCCTCCTCCAGGCGGGTCAGCCGCTCGCGCTCGCTCTCCATCATCTTCGTCACCGGGATCCCGGTCCAGCGGGCGACGATCTCGGCGATGTCCTCCGCGTCCACCTCTTCCTTGAGGTATTTCACTTTGGCCTGGACCCCGGCCAGCCGCCTTTCATCCTCTTCCAGCCGGCGCTCGAGGTCGGGAATGCGCCCGTAGCGGAGCTCGGCTGCGCGCTGCAGGTCGCCACGCCGGGTCGCCTGGTCTACTTCGCTTCGCAGCGACTCGAGCTCGGAGCGGATCTGCTGGATTTCGCCAATGGCGGCCTTCTCCGCCTGCCACTGGGCCTTCATGCCGCTGCTCCGCTCGCGGAGCCCGGCGATCTCCTCCTCGACGGCGTTGCGCCGCTCCAGGGCGGCCTTGTCCTTCTCCTTCAGCAGCGCCTGGCGCTCGATCTCGAGCTGGAGGATCCGCCGCTCCACCTCGTCGATCTCCAGCGGCAGACTGTCGATCTCGATCCGGAGCCGGCTCGCCGCCTCGTCCACCAGGTCGATCGCCTTGTCGGGCAGGAACCGGTCGCCGATATAGCGGTCGGACAAGGTGGCGGCCGCCACGAGCGCGTTATCGGTGATCCGCACCCCGTGATGCACTTCGTACTTTTCCTTGAGCCCGCGGAGGATCGCGATCGTGTCGGCGACGCTTGGCTCGCCGACCAGCACCGGCTGGAAACGCCGCTCCAGGGCCGCGTCTTTTTCGACGTGCTTGCGGTACTCGTCCAGAGTGGTCGCGCCGATCACGTGCAGCTCGCCCCGCGCGAGCGGCGGCTTCAGCATGTTGCTCGCATCCACCGCGCCCTCGGCGGCGCCCGCGCCGACGATGGTGTGCAGCTCGTCGATGAAGGTGACGTACTTGCCCTGACTCTCGGTGAGTTCTTTCACCACCGACTTGAGCCGCTCCTCGAACTCTCCCCGGTACTTGGCTCCGGCGAGCAGCAGACCGATGTCGAGCGCCACCAGCTCGCGGTTCCGGAGCGACTCGGGCACGTCGCCGTTCACGATCCGCTGGGCCAGCCCCTCGACAATGGCGGTTTTCCCCACCCCGGGTTCGCCGATGAGCACTGGATTGTTCTTGGTGCGGCGGGAGAGCACCTGCATGACGCGGCGCACCTCCTCGTCCCGCCCGATGACGGGGTCCAGCTTTCCCTGGCGGGCCTGGTCGGTGAGGTTGCGGGTGTAGCGCTCGAGCGCCTGGTATTTGTCCTCGGGGGTCTGGTCGGTGACCCGGTGGGAGCCGCGCACCTCCTGAAGCGATTGGCGCAGCTCCTCGGCGGAGACGCCCTCCGCGGTGACCAGGGCCCGCGCGGTGGTTCCCTTCTCTTCGACCAGGGCCAGCAGGAGG
>JACCSE010000602.1 GCA_013813145.1 Gemmatimonadales bacterium | reverse complement strand
TTTCGGAGTTCGGCTTCACGCCCAACCGGGTGGCCGCGCTCCGCGAGAACGAGGTCCAGCTGGGGAATTTGGGGTGGTCGACCGTGCTTTACGTCCGCTTTCTGCGCGGCCGCGGCCCCTTTGCCAGCCTCGAGCGTTGGCAGACGGCCTACCTGCCTGCGTACTCGGTCTGGGCCGCGATCGTCGTCGTGGCCTTCCCCCCGGTGTTCGGGTTCGATTGAGGTCTGCGCCGCTGGATGGCGGGAGCGAAGCGCGTCATGTCGGACTGATCCTGGCCGGGTTTGTTTTTTCCCAGACCAAAGCGTCGGGGCTTGGAGCGGTCGTCGGGGCAGGGCGCCCTCTGGCCTCGGGTCGCCTGCTGACCGAGCCTGGATCAGGAGGCACCGAAGGCCTGCGTCGTCTCCGCGTTCGGCACCCGGGCCGATCAGGAGAGTCCTGGTTCGAGCCGTCCAGTCGCCAGCCTCAAGCGAACAAACCTCACGCCCCGAGATCCCCTTCCGATTGCCCGGCCAGGTGACGCTCGAAACCCGGTACAGAGCCGAGCGCGGGCCGACGCCGGCAGTCCGGAGTGCAAGAGTTGGCCGCGACTCGTCGCGATCTTCCGGCGTGAGATCCGGCCGGTATGTTAGGAGCAGGATCGGCCACGTTTCCACCTCGATACCTCTCTCGAAAGCGTCCTGCCGACACCTGGTCGGTGGGCTTGGTGCGTCCTCATGACCCACAGCACTGGCAGCGAACACGCCACCGCGCAGGGGCGATGTCTCCATCACCTCTTCGAGGCCCAGGCTCAACGCACGCCCGAAGCCACGGCGGTGGTCTCTGGGGGCGAGGAAGTGACCTATCGAGAGCTGAACCGCAGCGCCAATCGACTCGCCCATCGTCTGCGAGCGTTAGGCGTGAGGCCGGAAGCGCTGGTGGGCATCTATGTCGAGCGTTCTGTAGAGATGGTGGTTGGGCTGCTCGGCACGCTTAAAGCCGGTGGGGCATACGCCCCTCTGGATCCGACTTACCCCCGGGAACGCCTCGCCTTCTTGCTGGCGGATGCCAAGGTGCCGGTGGTGCTGACCCAGCGGCGGCTTCTCGAGAGCATTCCGATCCATCAGGCCCAGGTGGTGTGCCTAGATACACACGGGGAGATCCTGGGGCAGGAGAGCGAAGGAAACCCGACCACGACGGTGACTGGCGAGAACCTGGCCTATGTGATTTACACCTCGGGATCCACCGGCAAACCCAAGGGTGTCCAGATCTCGCACCACGCGGCAGTCAATTGCTTGAGGTCCGTGCGTCGGCAGCCTGGGCTGACCGATCGGGATACCCTCCTCGCGGTCACGACCCTGGCTTTTGACATGTCCGTTTTGGATCTCTTCTTGCCGCTGACGGTGGGTGCTCGCGTGGTGCTGGTCAGCCGCGACGCGACGGTTGATGGAGCCCGGTTGATCGAGAGCCTGGCCCGCTCGAATGCCACCTTCATGTCAGCAACCCCAGCGACCTGGCGCCTGCTGCTGGACGCTGGGTGGGAGGGAAACCGCTCCCTGAAGATCCTGAGCGGGGGGGAGACCCTGCCGCGAACGCTCGCGGCACGCTTGGTGACTCGGGGAGCGTCCCTCTGGAACTTCTATGGCCCGACTGAGACCACCATCTTTTCCGCCGGCGGTCGGGTCGTTCTCGGGGAGGGGCCGATAACTATTGGGCGTCCCATCGCACACACCCAGCTCTACATCCTGGATTCGCAGCTCGAGCCGGTGCCGGCGGGTAGCATGGGCGAGCTCTACATCGGCGGAGCGGGTCTGGCCCGAGGCTATCTCAACCGTCCTGGTCTGACGGCGGAGAAGTTCGTTCCCCATCCCTTCAGCAGCGAACCGGGAGCCTGTTTGTACAAGTCGGGAGACCTGGCCCGCTACTGCCCCGATGGGACCATCGAGGTCCTGGGCCGCATCGACCACCAGGTCAAGCTGCGGGGTTTTCGCGTCGAGCTGGGAGAAGTCGAGGCGGTGCTGGAGCAGCACCCTGCGGTGCGGGACGCTGTCGTCTTGGCCCAGGACGACGCGCTGGGTGACAAACAGCTCGTGGCATACGTGGTTCGCGACCGGAACCATGAGATCGCCACCGGTGCATTGCGAGATTTCCTGAGAACGCTGCTGCCGGAGTACATGGTGCCCGGCACGTTCGTCCTGCTCGACGCGCTGCCGCTGACCCCGAATGGCAAGCTGGACCGCCACGCCCTGCCGGCTCCCGATCGGGCGCGTCCCGAGCTGGAGGGCCCTCCGTTGGCTCCCCGTTCCCCCACCGAGGAGGTGGTGGCCGGGATCTGGGCCGAAGTCCTCGGGCTCGACGGCATCGGCGTCTCCGATAACTTCCTCGACCTGGGTGGGCATTCCCTGAAAGCGACCCAGGTGATGTCCCGTGTGCGGGAGGCGTTCCACGTCGAGTTGCCGGTGCACAGCGTCTTCGCTTTCCCTACCGTGGCCCGCCTGGCCGAGGTCATCGAGCAGGCGGCTCGGGAAGGCGTGAGCCCGCAGGCTCCCCCTCTCCAGCCGGTTCCCCGGGACGGTGGCTTGCCCCTCTCGTTTTCCCAGGAGCGGGCCTGGTTCATCCAGCACCTGAATCCCGCCAACATGGCCTACCACTTTCAGGCGACGGTGCGATTCACCGGCCCGTTGGACGTGGCGGTGCTGGAGCAGAGTCTGAGCGAGATCGTCCGTCGTCACGAGATCCTGCGCACCACCTTTCCGGCGGTGGATGGGCGACCGACGCAACTCATCCACCAGCCCTTCCCGGTGCGCCTGCCGGTGATTGATCTCCAGTCGTTCTCCGCTGAGCGGCGCGAGGCGGAGGCTCAGTGGCTCATCAACGAACAGTTGCGGAAGCCGTTCGATCTTACCCGCCTCCCATTGGTACGCTGGACCCTGTTGCGCCTGCGGGCCCAGGAATACCTGCTGCTGCATGTGGAGCATCACCTGATCCACGATGGTTGGTCCTACCGGGTATTCCTCCGTGAGGTGCTCGAGCTCTACAAGGCAGTCTCGGCCGGCCGTCCTTCACCGCTTCCACCACTACCCATCCAGTTTGCGGATGTTGCGGTCTACCAGCGGGAATGGATGCAGGGGCAAGAGGCAGCGCGACAACTCGCCTATTGGAAGCGGAAGTTGGGGGGAACGCTGCCGGTATTGGCGTTGCCCACCGACCGGGTGCGCCCCGCCGTGCAAACCCACCGAGGGGCCGCCCCCCGGATGGAGTTGCCCTTACCCTTGTGCCAATCGGTTCGCGCGCTCAGCCGGCGAGAGAACGCTACGCTTTTCATGACGCTGCTGTCGGCACATGCGCTACTGCTCCACCGTTACAGCGGCCAGGACGAAGTGTGTATAGGCTCGGGCGTGGCCAACCGGCGCTGGCGGGAGACAGAGGGGTTGTTGGGCATGCTGGTCAATAATGTCGTCCTGCGCCTGGACTTGTCGGGCAACCCATCGTTCCTCGCCGTGCTCGGGCGAGTGCGTGAGGTTGCTCTCGAGGCCTATGCTCATGAAGATCTGCCCTTCGATCAGGTGGTGCACGCGTTACAGCCCAAACGGGATCCCAGCCGCAACCCCCTCTTTCAAGCGATGTTCAGTTTCCATGACGCGCCCTTGGCAGACGTGAAAATTCCGGGAATGACCCTGAGTCTCACCGAGGCCCTCAGCAACGGTTCCGCCAAGTTTGACCTGAACATCATCGTGATCCCTCGCTCCGAACAGCGGGTCGGCCATCCTGAGGCGGCGGCTGAGGGAATCACCATGATCTGGGAATACAACAGCGATCTTTTCGATGCGGCGACCATCGCGCGAATGATGGAGCACTATCAGCAGCTGTTAAGCGGGATTGTGGCAGACCCCGAGCAGCCGCAGTCGGCTCTGCCGCTATCGACGAAAGCGGAACGTCGGCAACTGGTGATGGAGTGGAATGACACCACCACCACCTATCCGCGAAAGTCTACTGTCCATGCGCTTGTCGCCGCCCAAGCTGCGCGTACGCCTGATGCGGTTGCCGTGATCTGTGCCGATAAACGGCTGAGCTACCGAGCGCTGAATCGCCGAGCCAATCAGCTTGCCCACCACCTGCGGAAGAAGGGGGTGGGTCCCGGCGTGCTTGTAGGAGTCTGTGTCGAGCGCTCGCCGGAGATGGTGATCGGGCTGCTGGGGATTCTGAAGGCGGGAGGGGCGTATCTACCCCTGGATCCAGCCTACCCGGCGGAGCGGCTGGCCTACATGCTGCAAGACACTCAGGCGCCGGTGCTGCTCACCCAGCGAAGCCTACTGGAGCGACTGCCCGTCCATGGCAGCGGGGTGGTGTGCCTTGATACCGATTGGGCGGCCATCGCCGAGGAATCCGAAACCGATCCCGCTGGTGGGGCCACCGCTGAGCACCTCGCCTACGTGATGTACACCTCGGGCTCCACCGGCCAACCGAAAGGGGTGGAAGTTCGCCACCGGGGTGTGGTACGGCTGGTCTGCGGTGCAGGCTATGCCTCTTTCGGTGCCGACGAGACCTTTCTGCAGCTCGCGCCAATATCTTTCGATGCATCGACCTTCGAGCTCTGGGGCGCGCTGACGCATGGAGCCCGATGTGTGCTTTTCCCCGGCCCCACGCCGGCTCCTCAGGAACTCGGGGCGGTACTGCAGCGCGACCGGGTCAGTACCTTGTGGCTGACGGCGTCGCTCTTCAATACCGTCATCGATGAGGCACCGGAGGCATTGTCTGGCGTGCGGCAGTTGCTGATCGGTGGGGAGGCGCTCTCGGTGCCCCATGTGCGACGGGCCCTCGGCTGGTTACCCGCCACCCAGATCATCAACGGCTACGGCCCGACCGAGAGCACGACGTTCACCTGCTGTTACCCGGTTCCGCGCCACCTTCCTCCAGCCG